>DCIW01000139.1 GCA_002317225.1 Prevotellaceae bacterium UBA1716
GAGTTCCACGACCAGTTGTGAAGAGTACGATATGACAACCACAACTTGCAAGAGCAGTACTTGCTACGAGGTCGTTTCCTGGAGCTGATAAGAGATTGAGTCCCTTGACTTTAAGACGTTCTCCGTAAGGTAATACTCCAAGTACTGCACTCTTACCACACTTCTGTGTACAACCGAGTGCTTTCTCCTCAAGAGTACTGATACCACCAGCCTTATTACCAGGAGAAGGATTCTCACCAACAGGTTCGCCATGACTCAAGAAGTACTCCTTGAAATCGTTAACGAGAGTGACTGTTTCGTTGAAGAGTTGTTCGTTTGGACATCGGTTCATAAGGATAGTTTCTGCACCGAACATTTCAGGAACCTCAGTTAAAACTGTAGTTCCGCCCTTGCTTACGATATAATCTGAGAATACACCAAGAAGTGGATTAGCAGTGATACCAGAGAAACCATCCGAACCACCACACTTGAGACCAACACGGAGTTCGCTCAATGGCACATCTTCACGTTCGTCCTTCTTAGCAATGTTATAGAGTTCGGTGAGTATCTTAAGACCTTCTTCCACCTCATCACCTTGAACCTTCTGGCTAACCATCAAGCGGATACGCTCCTTATCATAGTCACCAAGCATTTCCATAAATGCCTCAGGTTGATTGTTCTCGCAACCAAGACCTACCACAAGCACAGCACCTGCATTTGGATGAAGTACGAGGTCACGAAGCACCATACGAGTATTCTCATGGTCTTCGCTCAACTGCGAACAACCATAATTATGTGGATAAGCTACGATGCGAAGTTTCACATCCTCATTAGGCTTGATTTCATGTTCGAAGCGAGACTTAATCTGCTCAACCACACCGTTTACACAACCTACAGTTGGCACAATCCATACCTCATTACGAATACCAACCTCACCATTCTTGCGGCGATAACCCTTGAACGAAGTAGGGATGCTCTCATCGCTAAACCACTCATCATAAGCAGGATTGCTGAGTTCGCTCTTGCCTACAGGATTGTAGGTATAGTCAAGCAAACCTGCGAGATTAGTCTTGATATTTACATCGCAAACAAAGTCGCCAGCCTTATGGTCCTCCTTCAAATGACCGATAGGGTAACCATACTTAATCACATCTTCACCCTCCTTGAGGTCGACAAGGAGAATCTTATGACCAGCAGGAACATCCTGATTGAGAGTGAGTTCCTGACCTTCCACGTTTACACATTCGCCTGCAGGGAGAGCTTCGATAGCAACAGCTACATTATCAGCAGGATTAATCTTAATAGTTTTCATTCTTTAGAATTATAGTTAGTTATTTATTCTGTTATTTTAGACTCTTATATTCCTTTGGAGTATAGCCTGTGTGCTGCTTGAAATACTTTGCAAAGAAACTCTGGTTGGGGAAGTTGAGTGTATTGCACACATCCTTCACCGAACGATTCTCAACCCTAAGCAACCCCTTAGCCTCAAGTATCACATAATCGGTAATCCAATCTGTCGCATACTTTCCGCTCACTTCATGAATCACCGAACTAAGGTATTTCGGAGTGACACAAAGTTTGTCAGCATAGAACGTGACGTTCCTTTCCTCCTTATAGAAGTCTTGCACCTTTGCGATAAACAACGAAAATAGTTCCTCCTTTCGGTTTGAGGCCACAGGAATATTCTCCACTTTATAGTCAGCTGCAAAACTTTGGAACGCATTGCAACGCAATATGTTAAGGTAGTTGCGTGCTACCTCCTCCTTGTATTGGTAATCCTTCTGAAACAACTTGTGCTTGACCGATTGATAGATGCTCATTGCTTCCTGCATGCTCGAATAATCGAGATGACGGATTGGGTTGTTCTTCGAAATGCGTGCAAACTCCAATCCCATTTTTACATCCATCGAGAAGTCGATGAAATCAGGGTTTACGGCCATAAGACCGCATTCTACATCATCGGAAACCGAAATTATTTGAAATAGCGAACCTGGAAGAATGGCACAGCAGTCGCCTTGATTCACCGTATAATCCTGCAGGTTCATCTTCATATTGATATAACCATGTCTGCAAAAAATTATAATCGCCATAGTCACCTGAACGGGAACAGTCATAATCTCCTCTCGTTCAGTGTACGAAAGTGGTCCGTTGAAATTATCTATAAGGAAAAGCTTTCCTGGGATTTGAGCAGAATTCTCATCCTCGGGAAAGTGGGAAAAGTTCATTTTTAGTATTTTATGTTGTATCATAAATCCAAATTTGGGACAAATTTAATAAAAATATAGCAATCACCTATTATAATTGGAGAAAAATAACTAATTTTGCACTCAAATTCAATAGATATGAAAAGAATACTAACAATATTATTTGCATCTGTGCTGACTTTCTCAGTATCAGCACAACGACGTTACCACGTTGAAAACTTGACTGATTACAGCAAATTCCAGTCATCACCAAGGGGACAAAATCGTATTGGAGTACGTGAATCAGCACCACTTCCTTGTACGGGTTCTCCAAAGATACCTGTTGTTCTTGTACAATTCTCAGATAAAAGTTTTGCATCTGATACCATTTTTAATAAGGAAATAGAGCATTCTGATGAGAATGTGAAGAAGTTCTATGAGCGTTTCTGTAATGGTTCGGGTGTTGAAGATGAAGATTACCGATTTACAATAGGTAGTGTAGGTCCTGTGAAAGACTACTTCATGAAGCAGTCAGCAGGTCAATTCTCGCCTGAGTTTGTGATTATCGGTCCGATAACTCTCACAAAATCATGGCAGTATTACGGTAATGATACCAATTCGGCAAAGGACATGTACATCAGTCAGTTCTATTCTGAATCGCTTAAGGGTGCAATCAACCTTGGTGTAGATTGGACACAGTTTGATAACAATAAGGATGGAATTACAGACTTTGTATTCTTCATCTATGCTGGAGAAGGTCAGAACGCATATGGTACTCTTGCCGACATTAAGGAACATAACAAGAATTATCCAGACGAACAGTGGCCAGAAGAAAAAGCAAATCTCATCTGGCCAAAAGAAATGGCTTCGCAGACAACTGTCGGCGGACAGAAGTTTGGTGGCTGCGGATGTACAAACGAGTTGTATAAATCATCTGTTGACGGTATCGGAACCATGTGCCACGAACTCTCACACGGACTTGGACTTCCCGACTTCTATGATACCACTTACAATGCGTTCGGACTTGATTATTGGGACATTATGGACTCGGGCAACTATTGCTGTGTAGGACGTTGTCCATGCAACTATAGTTCGTACGAAAGGGATTTTATGGGTTGGCAGAAGCTTGAAACGCTCAACCTCACCGAAGGACAGACTGTTACTCTTGAGCCAATTTCGAATAATGGAAAGGGATACAAACTCATCAATCCTTCAAATAGTGATGAGTACTATATTCTTGAAAACCGCCAGTCCACAGGGTACGACCAGTATATTGGATTTGTGTCTGGAGGAATGCGAACTCAGTACGGAAAGAACAACGGACTCCTCATCTTCCATGTTGATTATCTCCGTTCTTCTTGGACAACTAATACTGTCAATACATCACAAGTTCACCAACGCCTGACAATCCTTCCTGCCGATGGCCAGTTGATTACTAGTATTAATGGATATACCGATGAATACTTCAAGTCGATGATTGGCGACCTCTATCCAGGTGCAAACAACATTACGAATGTTCCTTCTTCGCGATTTAAGTGCTTCAAGGGTGATAACCTTGTAACCGAAATCACAAAAATCACACAAAATGAGGACGGCACCGTAACGGTTGAACTTAATGGTGGAGACAAGACTGCAATCAATGATTTGCTCTCCAACCAAGACATAAATGTTGATGCTTCAACCATCTACGACCTTTCGGGTAGAGTGGTGAAGAAGCCATCTAAGGGCATCTATATAAAGGGCGGCAAAAAATATTTTGTAAAATAATTGCTAAAATATTTTGTCGTTTCGTTTGAATGCTCTATATTTGCAATGTCAAACAAAGTTGAAACGATGTTAGACGATTGTCAATCGTGACAAAATAGCAAAATTGAAATACAGCCGGGATTCAGGATCGATCGGGATACTCATCAAATTTAACACTGAAACCGAGATACTTTTGCTTTACAATGGCGGGCCGCGCCACAGGGTCGCATAGTCTTCGAGCTATGAGTTTCGGCTCTCACGGTAACTCTTCGAGTCGGCGGATTACAAAGGAAAGCGAAAACTCAAATCTTATCATATCGGAGTTTCATCACATCTCCTCCCGGCTTTTTATACTGAAGGGCAAGGAAATTCCTTGTCCTTCTTTTTATCACTTAATATGGCACTTTCCAATATCGAAAAGCATTATAACAAGCATCCTGAGGACAAGCGACTCCTTCGCAGGCACGGCATTGTGGAGTTTGAAACCACAATGCACCATCTGCATCGCTTTCTTCGCCCCGAATACACTATTCTCGACATCGGAGCGGGAACAGGAAGATATACTTCCGCACTTATGGCTGAAGGCTATAAGGTAAAGGCAGTCGAACTCGTACAACGCAATATAGATGTCTTTCTCAAGCGAGAACCGACAGCAGATGTGGTCAAGGGTGATGCTCGCAATATGCCGTTCCTTCCAGATTCGTCAGCTGATGTGACTCTTCTGCTTGGTCCCCTCTATCATCTTATTAGTGATGAGGAGAAACTGAAGGCACTCAACGAGGCAAAGCGAGTGACTAAACCAGATGGACTCATCTTTGTTGCATACTTAATGAACGAATACAGCATCCTTTCCTACTGTTTCGATGAAGAGCGAATCGGTGACCTTATGGCTCGTGGAGTAGTGGATAGCGAGTTCCATATCCAATCGGAGGAAGGCGAACTCTATGATTATGTGCGTATCGAAGATGTCAACCGACTGAACGAGCAGGCGGGATTGGAGCGTGTCACCATTTTCTCTCCCGATGGAGCGGCCGACTATATGCGTACCCGACTTAACCAAATGAGCGAAACGACATTCTCCCTTTTCATCGAATATCAAAAACGCATATCCGAACGCCCCGACCTAATCGGTGCAGGAAGTCATATTGTTGATGTAGTTAAATGCACAAAATAAAAATTGGTTCTCCACTCATTTGCGGAGAACCAATTTTGTTTTTATTTAGTTTGATTAGAACTTAACCACATTCAAGTATTTGTCTACAAGCATTCCGTCAGTATATTTGAGCTGTACCTTCGCATTGTTCTTGCTCTTGAAATGAATCATGAACAAGTCCTGATTCCATTCGGTATAATCACGCTCACCAATATTGACGAAAGTAGGGTAGAGTGCCTTATTGCCGTTGGAGTGCAGACGATCATAAGTCATATTGTACATCTGTGCAACACCTCTTGCCTCAATTCCTATATATTCAAGTTTGGTGGCATCGTAAGGAATGCACATGCTCACAGCGTTCACACTCTTCATGTCCTTTCCCGAAACCGTGATGTATATATCGCTACCAATCTGAATCTGTTCCATGCTCACCTTACCACTCACACTATCCACCTTCTTGCTGCTCACACCGCTATCGAGTTCGATGCCTACAGCACTGATATCGTAAGCATCGATAAGGCCATTATTGTTCAAATCGCCTTTCTCCACATAGCCACCGAAGTCACTATCACCACGACGCAAACCTGTGTAATTATAATAAGATGTGAGGTCGTTCTCATCGATGCGACCATCCTGATTGATGTCACCAGGAACAAAATACTCGCTGTTAGCCTTGCGGAAGATATACATCTGACGACCCGAACCGAAATCGCCAACAGCCTTCGTTACATTGAAACGAATATATCTAACTTGTCCGTTGTCTGATGTCTGGAGTCTGTTGTCCTTCAAGTCAATCTCTTTCACGCTCGCATCTTGTCTCCAATTGAACGGAACGGCATCCGACCAATTCTGCTTATCTATACTAACCTGGATAGTGCCCTCAAGTATATTACCGTTACCCGCATTTTCACGAGGATAATAAAGCAACTTGTCGAGTGTGTTGACAGAGTGCAAGTCGATGGTCAGAGTGAACGGAACTGCCTTCGCATTCCAATCAGTATGCCACATGCTGCTCTCGTCGAAATCGAACAGATGACGGATTCCTGCACCTCCCTGATTAGCACACGAAGTCTCTCCACGAACACCACGGATAGCCCACTGCAAAGGATCTGCTGTGGTCGAAGCGGAAACATCTGCCCAATCACTCTTACCTTGAGCATTCACCGAGCGAACCTTCATGGTGTAATCCTTCTCAGGAGTAAGTCCTTCGACCGTATATCGTGTGTCGTGGATAGTGCTATAAATCTCTCCACCAAACTCAATCTCATAATAGTCAGCATTTTCTACCTTATCCCACGAAGGAGTTATGTCGTAAGCACGTGCATCATCCTTTGCTACCACAGCATTTGGAACGCTGAGTTCGCCCACCTTCTTAAGGTCAGGATTGCTGACATCATTCTTCATCTTGTCAATTTCGATAGTGACAGTATGCTTTTTGAGGTCAACCTTCTGATCGAGAAGGATATAGAGTTGCTTTACGAATGGTATGTTTGAGTTCTGTGCCTGCATGTTCTGAGCAAAGATAGTTGGTTCTTCAGAGTTAGCAACGATGCACTTCACCTTCTTGCCGTCAACCTTTGCATTGACTTTACTATATGAACCAGTAATAGGAACAACAATCTGTACGTTCTTCTCGCTTGTCATACCGTCAAAACTACCCTTCATCTGATTAATTGTGACAGTAAACTTACCCTTCGGATTCAGTTCGCTCTCGATTAGGGATGTAGCATATTCTCCCTTAAGATAAGCATCAGTTTTTCCGTCATCATCATAAATATTAAATTGGGTCTTAGGACCAGGAACAGCAAATACCTTGAGCAAGTCGTTCGGAACCTGATTTGGAGTGTTGTGAGCCTCCGTGATAGGGATGATAGCACCCAACTTTACGAATACAGGCAATTTCCACAGCGGAGCATTGAAATCATTCAATATTCGACCGCCCTCATATACCTTACCATCGAAAGCATCCATCCACATACCCTCAGGCAAGTAGATTCCGTCTCTCACATCGTCGCCATCTTTTACGCCTTCCTTGCTCTCGTGTGCACGTGTACTTTTATATATAGGTGCAACAAGAATGTTCGGACCATACATAAACTGGTACTGAGTTGAAGAACCGAGCAGATAGTCGTTCATCTTAGCATCCTCAAGGAACATAGCACGGATAATAGGTTTCCCGTCTATAGCCTCATGAGCCACCGAATAAGTGTATGGCATCAGTATGCTCTTCAACTTCAAGTAGTTGCGGTTGATGCTCGTAGCTGGTTCGCCTTGCATAAATGGATACTTAGGATCAGAGCCCCAGCCGTCCATATTGAGTTGCATCGGAGTGAAAGTCTTCCATTGGAAATCTCGTATGTTAACAGGCATGTTCTGACCACCGAAGATACCATCCATATCACTTGTGATATTAGGTTGTCCCGAGAGTCCCGAACCGATATAAGTAGGGATGTGGAAACGGATATACTCCCATTCGCCACCTGTTTGGTCACCTGTCCAAATACCTGCATAACGCTGAGTTCCTGCCCATCCGTCAAGCGAAATGATGAAAGGACGTGCACCATTGCCATACTGTGGCATAATCTTTCCAACATCTGCCACACCGTTCAGTCCGAAACTATATCCCGCACCTACCCATGCAACGTCAGTCTTGAGAACTCGTACTCCAGCATCTCTAACTTCACGAACAATATCTCGCTGAAGCAAAGCCTCCACACCTTCTTTTGGATGAAGGTCGCTCTGAGTCCAAAGTCCAATCTCCACACCTTTCGAACGAGCGTATTCGCCAAACTCCTTCAAGTTTTGTACGTTTCCTTCGAGTGTACCAGTCTGGCCGTAACCTGCACCGTAGCCATCATTTGGAAGGAACCATCCGATTGGCATATCATTATTCAAATATCTATCGATAGCTGCACGGGCAGAGAACATGTAGTTGTTCTTCTCTCCATTCAAACTTTCTTTGATACCGCCATCATCCTTTTGGCTTTCACGATAAATCTTACCGTTTTCATAAGGCATAAATCCATATCCTTTCTTGCCTGCTTCCACCTCAGTCCAGTAATCGCGGTTATATGCATTGAGATGACCTTCGTAGAAACCAAACTTAGGCAGAAGCACAGGATTACCCGTTAACTGATAGAAGTCATTGAGCAATGCCACAGCTCCCTCGTCAAACATGAAGAAATAGTCTGCATAGTCAGTTTCGTGAGTCAACTTAACCTTGTTAGCCTCCGAAGCACCGAAATCATACTTTCCTGGAGCAAACGTATATCCCATTACAGCATATCCACCTGTACTCCAATAGAATGGGGTAGGGCTTGCTACACCGCCGTCAACCCAGTTGTTTGTGTTCTCGATAGCAATAACTTTTCCTGCATGACTGAAACGACCATTCTGAACACCACCTCCATAGAAGTATTCGCCTGGAGCACGGTCGAGTTTAACAGAAGTCTTTCCTCCAGCAAACTCCACAGCACCTATTTTCAGTCCGTTGGCATCTATTTCACCCGTTTTCAAATTCACCTTAACGGTAAGTTTTCCAGTCTTGATGGCATTTCCTTCCACACTGACTTGCACAGCCTTGCGTGGATTGTCCACAAGGATTTGAGCTTCAGGTTCTGCCTTTGGAGCATGCATCTGCCCTCCGTTCGGATCTTCGAACAGACGGAAGATGTTCTCACCATAGAAATCGATATACATCTCCTTGCCACCCTCGATAGTTACCTTCGTGGTGTGACCATCAATTTTAGTGATATTCTGGCCATAAAGGCACATGTTAGCCGCCATTAAAACGGCTGTTATAAACGCTTTTCTCATAGAATTAATATTAGTTGTTGCAAATATACAATATTTTTACTAAATCATTATATTAACCTTAATTCCGCAACACTATTATAAATTAAACTTTTTAAGTACCTGAGCAACAATAAGTTGCCCAGGATTTTGCCATGTCAGATTTTTCACTTA
>DCIW01000035.1 GCA_002317225.1 Prevotellaceae bacterium UBA1716
ACCCTCGTATGCCTACTATCTGCGGCTTCCGTCGTCGTGGTTATAGTCCTGAAGGTATCCTTTCTTTCATCGATAAGATTGGTTACACTAAGTTTGACGCACTCAACCAGATGTCACTTTTCGAGAGTGCACTTCGTGATGATCTCAACAAGCGTGCTCAGCGAGTAAGTGCTGTTATCGACCCTGTTAAACTTATCATAACTAACTTCCCAGAAGGTGAGGTAGAGGTTTATAATGCCATCAACAATCCAGAAAATGAAGCCGACGGTACTCACGAAATTGAGTTTAGTCGTGAACTTTGGATTGAACGCGAAGACTTTATGGAAGATGCTCCAAAGAAGTTCTTCCGTCTTGGGCCTGGTAAGGAAGTTCGTCTCAAGAACTCATACATCATCCGTTGTCCTGAAGAGAACTGCTGCAAGAAGGATGAAGATGGAAACATCGTTGAAATCTATGCAGAACTCATTCCTGAGACAAAGACAGGAGAGGCTAATTCGAACATGAAGATCAAGGGCAAGACTATCCATTGGGTAAGTTGCAACCATTGTATCGAAGCAGAAGTACGCAACTACGACCGCCTTTGGATGGTTGAGAATCCTCGTGATGAAGTAGCCAACTACAGCAAGGAGAATGGTGATGTTCGTGGTATTGATGCAATGCGTCCATTCCTCAACCCTGATAGTCTTGAAATCCGTAAGGCTTACGTTGAGAAGTGGCTTGCAACACGCAAACCTCTTGATTATCTCCAGTTCCAACGCATTGGTTACTACAACGTAGACCCAGATAGCACCCCTGACCATCTTATCTTCAACCGTACAGTTGGTTTGAAGGATAATTGGAAGAAATAAATTCTCCAGCATAAAGTGAATACTCATCTTGAAGAGTTTATCATTAAAAAGAATTTGTTAATTGAAGAACGAATATTTCGAATCAGACGAATTCAAGGAAATCCTTGAGAAATATGAAGCATCGGAGCAGCAAGGCACAACCTGCTACTTCGATGCTGAAGATTTTGTGGATATTGCCGATCATTATCTGCTAAGCGAACGTCCTGACGAAGCACTTTCTTGCATCAACATGGGACTTGTAATTCATCCGAATGATGAAGAATTGCTTAGCACGAAGAGTGGGGCGTACATCTTCATGCACATGTTTGAAGAAGCAAGGGAAATCGTTTCCGAACTTTCGGACAATGACACAAATGTCATTTATCAGAGAGCCCAACTCAAGTATGCCATTGATAATGATATTCAGGCGGCTGAAGAAATATTCTCCGATTGGCTCGAATCTGAAGAGGAGGCTTCAAAGTTTGATACTGAAGAAGAACGTAACGATCGTATTCGTGATGCCTATCTACATATAATCACATCGTTTGTTGAACTACGCGGTCCAGAATATGATGACGAGCTCGTAAAGCGTTGGATTGAAGAATATTATGCACGTTTCTCTCCGTTGGGAAGCAGTGAGTTCGACCTTATCCTTGCAGATATGGTTCGTAATGAAGGCTTTACGGATATGACCGAGAAGATTTACACATCTCTTCTCGAGTACGACCCTTACATTAATTATGGTTGGATTGTGCTTGGAGCGGCACAGGTTATGAACGGGCATTTCAAGGAAGCACTTGAATCTGCAGAGTTTGCACTTGCCATCGAACCGGATAATTCGGATGCAATTCTCAACAAGGCTCATGCGTATTATTCGATGAACGAAAGGGAGAAGGCGTTGCCTTACTTTGAAAGATTCCTTTCGAAGATTGATGACGGAAACCAATATCTCCCTTATGCTCTTTGCCTTGCCACTTGCAACAGGGCAGACGAAGCAATCATATATTGCGAGAAGGCAAATGAGCATGTTCTTATTCATCGAGACCAAACAGACTATTATGTTCAGGCAAACTACGAATTGGCCGAGGCATATATGGCTTGCAACGAAGGGGAAAAAGCACTTGAAAGTATTGAACGCTCACTTGAGATTTATCCCGATGACGTTGATTTTCTCCTTCTTCATGCCACAATTCTTCTTTCGAGCGACGAAATACAGAAGTGTATTGATAGTTTCATAAAGGCGGTACAATGTGCTAAGGACAAGATTTGGGTCACATGCTCCATTTCCTTGCGATTCATATTTTACAAGCAATACGACACCTCTCTCCAGATTATTGACACTTGCGAAACTTACGGAACTGATAATCCTTCGTACCGCATGGTGAGCGGTTATCGAGCACTTGTCTATATGCA
Source organism: Prevotellaceae bacterium UBA1716 (assembly GCA_002317225.1). GTDB lineage: Bacteria > Bacteroidota > Bacteroidia > Bacteroidales > Bacteroidaceae > Minthosoma. The sequence continues at coordinate 2,241 of DCIW01000035.1, forward strand.
TAAAGGTGATGTGGATAATTTCATGAGCAATCTTCAGCAGGCTTGCCAAGAATGCCCCGATGTCTTGCAGAATCTTTTTAACGGAGTATTCCCTGATACTGTCGAACCAAAGGACTATTACGAGTATCTTTTGAACAATCCGTTCTGAATTTCTATTAATCCGTTCTAAAACAAACAAATAATAAAAGGGCCTTCGCATTACTAGTGTTAAGACCCTTTTACTATTAGTGTGTGAAGCTTGTCACTATTAGCGTGAAAGGCATGTTACTATTAGTGAGTTTATTTGCACATCACTATACTTTTTTTAATATTGCTCATTCTCATTTGGGAAAGTACATTCCTTCACGTCCGTTACATACTGACCAATTGCATCAGTCATAATTGTGTGAAGGTCTGCATATTGACGAAGGAACTTAGGTTTGAAGCCCTTGTTCTTACCGAGCATATCGTCGATTACAAGAACCTGACCATCGCAACCGCTTCCAGCACCAATACCGATGATTGGAATAGTGAGTTCCTGAGCAACACGAGTCGCAAGTACAGCAGGAATCTTTTCAAGAACGATAGCAAAACAACCTGCATCTTCAAGGATATGAGCATCCTTGATGAGTTTCTGTGCTTCAGCTTCTTCTTTCGCACGAACTGCATAAGTACCAAATTTATTGATAGATTGAGGTGTCAAACCAAGATGACCACAAATTGGAATACCAGCATCAAGAATCTTACGAACTGCAGGAAGAATTTCCTCGCCTCCTTCAAGTTTGAGGGCATCGCAATGAGTCTCTTTCATGATACGGATGGCATTGCTCACAGCTTCAGTCTCATTTACCTGATATGTACCGAAAGGCATATCACAAACTACGAGAG
>DCIW01000171.1:0-945 GCA_002317225.1 Prevotellaceae bacterium UBA1716
TTGCTCGAAGGATATAACCGTGAGACAGGAGCGACTATCATCGTTTCTTCGCACAACCTTACTCATACATTCGACATCTGTACTCGTGTGACCCTTCTCGAACATGGCAAAATCATCAAGGACTATGATAAGGATTATGCCGAACTTACAAGCGAGATTGAAGAGTATTTCAAGGGAAATGTTCGCGACGTGAACACAATCTCCCAACAACCAGAGGAAGCAGACGATTCTATCGTTCGTAGTCATGCAAATGTGGCGGTAGTGGAACAAGAAATGCCAGTTGGAACGATAGGTGAAGAAGCATCTGATTATGTTGCAACAGGTCATTCTGGTCATGAGTGAATTGTAAACTCAACATGTCGTTTTTGACGATATAAGAGGGTAGGGCAAAAAGTTTTTTGCTTTACCTTCTTTTTTTTATCCTTTTTCTTCTATTTACATCATAAATAAGGTGTATATTTGTATGTTCTATGTGGAGAAGTGAATAAATATGCAATCGCTTTTCCCCAAATAGTTCGTGTAAATTCGATTAAATTTATTTACTAACTTAAAACATAAAAATCGTATGAAGATTTCTCGTATCGATCACCTTGGAATAGGTGTTGAGAGCATCGAAGCTGTGCTCCCTTATTATGAAAACGTACTTGGTCTCAAGTGCTATGCAGTAGAAGAAGTTGCTGACCAGAAGGTAAAGACTGCTTTCCTCAAGGTTGGTGAAGTTAAGCTCGAACTTCTTGAACCAACATCACCAGATTCAGCTATCGCTAAGTGGCTTGAGAAGGGTGGTAAGGGTGTTCACCACGTTGCTTACGCTGTAGAAGACGGTGTTGCTGAGGCTCTCGTTGAGTGCGAAGGCAAGGAAATCCGCCTTATCGACAAGACTCCACGTCCAGGTGCTGAGCAGATGATGATCGGCTTCCTTCACCCAAAGTCAACAGCAGGTAT
>DCIW01000171.1:1108-4060 GCA_002317225.1 Prevotellaceae bacterium UBA1716
ATGGATAAGCGTGCTAAGGCACGCATCGGTGGTGGTGAAAAGGCCATCGAGAAGCAGCACGCTAAGAATAAGCTCACAGCACGTGAGCGTATCGATTTGCTCCTTGATAAGGGCAGTTTCGAGGAGATGGATATGTTCGTTGAACACCGTTGCTACAACTTCGGAATGGAGAAGAAGCACTATCTTGGTGATGGTGTTGTAACAGGTTCAGGTACTATCGGCGGTCGCCTCGTTTATGTATTCGCTCAGGACTTCACAGTATCAGCAGGTTCACTTTCAGAGATGCTCGCAAGCAAGATCTGTAAGGTAATGGACATCGCTATGAAGGTTGGTGCTCCTGTTATCGGTCTTAACGACTCAGGTGGTGCTCGTCTTCAGGAAGGTATCAACGCACTCGCAGGTTATGCTGAAATCTTCCAGCGTAATATCCTCGCTTCAGGTGTGGTTCCACAGATTTCTGCTATCATGGGTCCTTGTGCCGGTGGTGCAGTTTACTCTCCAGCCCTCACAGACTTCACTCTCATGATCGAAGGTTCTTCATATATGTTCCTTACAGGTCCTGGCCCAGTTAAGGCTGTACTTGGTGAAGTTGTTACTCAGGAGCAGCTCGGTGGTGCTTCAGTTCATGCTACTAAGTCGGGTGTAACTCACCTCACTGCTTCTTCTGACGAGGAAGGTATCGCAATGATCAAGCAGCTCATCTCTTACATCCCACAGAACAACCTTTCTAAGACTCCACGCGTTGAGTGCACAGACCCAATCGACCGTATGGAGGATTACCTCAACGATATCATCCCAGATAATCCAAACATGCCTTACGACATGTATCAGGTTATCGCAGGTATCGTGGACAATGGTGAGTTCTTCGAGATTCAGCCAAACTACGCAAAGAACATTATCATCGGTTTCGCTCGCTTCAACGGTCAGTCAGTAGGTATCCTTGCTAACCAGCCAAAGCAGCTTGCAGGTGTACTCGACTGCAACTCTTCACGTAAGGGTGCTCGTTTCGTTCGTTTCTGCGACGCATTCAATATTCCAATCGTAACTCTCGTTGACGTTCCAGGCTTCCTCCCAGGTACAGCTCAGGAGTACAACGCAGTTATCCTTCACGGTGCTAAGCTCCTCTACGCTTACGGTGAGGCTACAGTGCCAAAGGTAACAGTTACACTCCGCAAGTCTTACGGTGGTTCACATATCGTGATGTCTTGTAAGCAGCTTCGTGGTGACCTCAACTATGCATGGCCATCATCTGAAATTGCAGTTATGGGTGCAAGTGGTGCCGCTTCAGTTCTTTATGCTAAGGATGCTAAGGCTATCAAGGAAGAAAAGGGCCCTGAGGCTGCAGCAGCTTACATCAAGGAGAAGGAAGCAGAGTACGAAAAGCTCTTTGCTAATCCATACCAGGCAGCTAAGTACGGCTACATTGATGACGTTATCGAGCCACGCAACACTCGTTTCCGCATCATCCGTGCCCTCGCTCAGCTTGAGAATAAGAAACTCGTTAATCCTGCTAAGAAGCACGGTAATATTCCTCTTTAATTTAGGTTGTAAGGTTATAAGGTTATAAGGTTGTAAGGTTTGATACTGAGATAAACTTGGCATTGAACATACAAACCTCAAAACCTCAAAACCTCAAAACCTCAAAACCTAATTGAATATGTTTTTATCAATATCAGATCCACAAATTTGGTTACTTGCAGGAGTTTCCGTATGTGTGGTATTTGCCATCCTTCTGATTTTGGTTGCCATCCTTGGTATCTTCACGGCTGTTGCTAAGAAGACCAACGCAAAAGCCAAGGCAGTTACAGCAACCCTTTCAGATGTTAAGCAGGCTAAGAGCTTCGAGAAGGCAAGCGAGGAGGACAAGGCAGCAGTTGCTGTTGCTCTCCACCTCTACTTCACAGAGAAAGAAAACCGTGAGAGTCGAGTTCTCACTATTACTCCAACACCAAATTCAGCTTGGGGAAGCCAGTTGAACCCAAGACTATAATAATTAATAATGCAAAATTCAGAATGCAGAATGATGCTTCGTGCAACCAATTTTGAATTTTGATTTTTGAATTTTGAATTTATGAAAGAATACAAATTTAAAATAGGTAATCAAGACTATACAGCTACAGTAGATCCACAGGGTGCTAATGCCCTCACAGTAACTGTTAATGGTCAGACTTATCAGGTAGAAATACCAGAGAAGAAGGCTCAGGGCCCACGTGTAGCAATGCCAGCAGCTTCAGCAGCAGGTCAGCAGGGTGGTCCTAAGAATGTTAATTCAGAACTTCCAGGTACAGTAACAAAGATTAACGTAACTGATGGTCAGCACGTTAAGCGTGGTGATGTCCTCCTCGTTATCGAAGCTATGAAGATGGCTAATGATATCGTTTCAGAGGTAGATGGTACAGTTCAGCGTGTAGCAGTTGCTGCAGGTCAGAGTGTAAATCAGGGCGACCTCCTCGTTGAGATGGTAGCAGACTTCGTTGCTGCTAAGGCTGAAGTAGCTCCAAAGCCAGCTCCTGCTGCTCCTGCTCCAGTTGCTGCTCCTGCTCCTGCACCAAAGCCAGCTGCTCCAGCAGGTGCCAACACTATCACTTCTCCACTTCCAGGTACAGTTACTAAGTTCTGTGTAAAGGTAGGTGATGCAGTTAAGGCTGGTGACACAGTTCTTATGCTCGAAGCAATGAAGATGGAAAACAGCATCACAGCTGAATCTGCAGGTACAGTTAAGGCTCTCCTCGTTGAGGCTGGTACACAGGTTCAGAGTGGTCAGGCACTTGTGGAATTAGCGTAATAAGGTTGTAAGGTTGTAAGGTTGTTAGGTTCTGAGGTTTGATACTGAGATAAACTTGGAATTGAACAATCGAACCTCAAAACCTTAAAACCTCAAAACCTCAAAACCTACAAATACTACTTTAAATGATTATGACTAAAGCTAAGTTTTACGTAATTCTTGCCGTA
>DCIW01000171.1:4073-4824 GCA_002317225.1 Prevotellaceae bacterium UBA1716
CCGTAATGATGCTCTTCGCTGCACCAATGATGGCAGCAGATTTCAATCTTCAGGAAGGTCTTCAGGACTTCGTCACTGAGATGGGATTTGTTAGCTTCTTCTATGGTGAAGGTTGGAAGAACTTTGTTATGCTTGGCATCGGATGCTTCCTTCTCTGGCTTGCTATCAAGAAAGAGTACGAACCACTCCTTCTTTTGCCAATCGCATTCGGTATGATTTTGACAAACCTTCCAGGTGCTGGTTTGTTCGACTCAAATATGTGGAACAACGAGTTCCTCAACCCTGATAGTCCTAACTACCACAGCTATGGCCACATCATGGCTCATGGTGGTCTTCTCGATGTGCTCTATATCGGTGTTAAGGCAGGTATCTACCCATGTCTTATCTTCCTTGGTGTAGGTGCTATGACCGACTTCGGCCCACTGATTGCAAACCCAAAGAGTCTTCTCCTTGGTGCTGCTGCTCAGATTGGTATCTTCGCTACATTCCTTGTAACTCAGATTGATATCTTCGGATTCTCTGCAGCTCAGTCTGCTTCAATCGGTATCATCGGTGGTGCTGATGGTCCTACAGCAATCTTCCTTACTTCAAAGCTCGCTCCTGAACTTCTTGGTCCTATCGCCGTTGCCGCTTATAGCTACATGGCACTCGTTCCAGTTATTCAGCCACCTATCATGCGATTCCTCACTACAGATAAGGAACGTAAGATTCGTATGAGTCAGCTTCGTACCGTATCTAAGAAGGAGAAGAT
>DCIW01000171.1:4909-8690 GCA_002317225.1 Prevotellaceae bacterium UBA1716
GGTAACCTCTTCAAGGAGAGTGGAGTAGTGGAGCGTCTTTCAAAGGCTGCACAGAACGAACTTAACAACATCGTAGTTATCATGCTCGGTGTTACAGTTGGTGCTACTGCTACTGCTGAGGCATTCCTCAACTTCCAGACTATTGCTATCCTTTGTGTAGGTATCGTTGCCTTCGGTATCGGTTCTGCTTCAGGTGTACTTATGGCTAAGTTGATGAACCTCTTCCTCAAGGAAAAGATCAACCCACTCATCGGTTCGGCAGGTGTATCAGCCGTTCCAATGGCTGCTCGTGTATCTCAGGTTGAAGGTCAGAAGGCTGATCCTCGCAACTTCCTTCTCATGCACGCTATGGGTCCAAACGTAGCAGGTGTGATTGGTTCTGCAGTTGCTGCAGGTATCCTCCTCAGCTTCCTCGGATAATACAATTAGACAAATAAATCAAAAAAAGCACTAAAGTTTTGCGACTTTGGTGCTTTTTTCATACCTTTGCACAGACAAACATTATAAAAACTATAGGAAATATGAATTCAACAGGTGTTGTGCTGATAGCATGTGCTTCAGTAGTGTTAATTGCAATTGTGGTAATTTACAACAAGTTGGTAGGGCTTCGCAATAAGGTGAAAGAGGCGTTCGCAACAATGGACGTTTACCTTAAGAAGCGTTTCGACCTTATCCCAAACCTCGTTGCTGTAGTGAAGGGCTATGCAAGTCATGAGGCATTGACCCTCGAAAAACTTACAGGCATTCGTAGCAATGCAAACGGAATGGGCGAGCAACTCAATTCGGAGTCACAAATCACTTCTGCTCTCCAGAAGATCATGGTAGTTGTTGAGGCTTATCCACAACTCAAGGCCGACAAGCAGTTCCTCGAACTCCAGCAGCAGCTTATGCAACTCGAAGAGGACATCGCAAGTTCTCGCCGTTACTATAATGGTTCTGTTCGTGAGATGAACAACGCATGCCAGACCTTCCCATCCAATATCTTTGCCAACATCTTTGGTTTCAAGCCAATGCCAATGTTCGAGGCAACCATCGATGAGAGAAAGAACGTAGAAGTTAACGTATAGGCGAAATTCAATCACACACTATAGGACAAGCCTTATCACATTAGGGCGTGTTCCTCTTCACACTATAGCATGAAAGCTTTCACACCCTTATGTGAAAGCTTTCATGCTATAGTAAGAAAATCAAATGAATAGTTAGCTTGCTACAATGTTTATGGTTTCATGGACTCTATCCACCTTTTATTCGAAGATGAAGTCGTAGAGTTGGCACATCGACTTGTCCTTTGTGTTTGACTCAAACACGAAGAAGAGTGGCTGCTTGCCCTTGAATGTCTGCCAACCTGAGAGAGGTACGCTGATGCGAGTGGCCTGCTTTGGCATATTGGACTTGAGTTCGAACTGGCCGATTACCTTGGCACCTTTGGCTTCGCTTGGAGCACCAAGAAGCACCTTGACAGTACCGTCCACGCCTTCAGGGAGGAGATTGACAAGGAGAGAGTAGTTCTGCTTCTTGTTAAGCTTGTTGAGATTGAAATACTTATATCCAACAGTTGAACCATCGGTATTGTTGACTACAGGACAAACTAGTGCATTCTGCGAATAACTCTGCTTTGCTGGGTCGGCAATGCGAGTTGCCTCTACATACGAACCAAAGAAACCGTGCTTTGGCCAATCATGAGTGCCTGGCTTAGGACCAGTGTAGTAGCATGCCCAACCCGCTGCCGTGCGATGAAGAGGGTTGAGTCCTTCGAGCTGGAAACCTTCGGAAGTGTATTCGCCCTGCGAGATGCTCACCTTGCCTCCCTTACCTTTCTCCACCTTAACAGTGATTGGTGCCACCATTGCCTGACGAGAGTATTCGTCGAGACCACATTGGCGATGATAGAATACATACCACTGACCGTTGATTTCGCAGATGCTTCCGTGAGTGTTGCCATCTACGGTAGCAGTTGCAAACGCCTTACCGTTAGCATCTTTCTCAATGCCACGACCATCGATGATTGTTCCGCCGTATGTGAAAGGACCCATCGGATTGTCGCTATAAGCGTATGCAAGAGTGTAGTTGCTCGAAGGCATTCCAAACTCGCCTTCCTTCGTGAAACGGCTATATATGAAAACATACTTGTCCAGAATCTTACGCATAGACGAAGCCTCGAAGAAACTGAAGATGCCATCATCAAAACGACCCGAAATCATCTGCTTCTTAATCTCTGTGCCAGGCTTAACGGTAGCCATGGTATTTGGATCAAATTCAGCACAATAGGAAGTTTCAAATCCCCAATAACCATACACTCTGCCATCGTCATCAACGAAAACTGCTGGGTCGAACTGAAGCACTCCATCAGCTGTGGTAGGATTGTTCTTCGACCAGTTGGTCACCTTGAATGGGCCATCAGGACGGTCGCTCTTGGCAATGAGTCCGTTACGACCACCATTCTGATCGTTAGGGTAGAGGTAATATTCCTTCTTGCCATCCTTGCCAATCTTCATTGTAACGTCAGGAGCATAGAGCACATCGCCCTTGCTGTCGAAGTTGAGCGGACGACCATCAGGACCGATGAACGACTCAAAGATGACACCATCATAGCGCCAGTTCTTGAGGTCGTTGACGGAAGCAGACCAAACGACCTGTTCGCGACCGCAATAGTTCTCGATGAGCGAATCGTGCGAACCATATACATATACACGATACTCGCCCGGCTTGTCGGGGTCTTCGAATACGTATGGCTCACCATCAGGGATGTATTCCCAAAGAGGGAGATATGGATTTTGTGCAATGAGATTGGTGCTTGAAAGGGATAGAAGTGCAAGTGTGAGCAACTTCTTGGTTGATTTCTTTATGTTCATAATAAATTAGGTGTTAGTCGATAAAGCGTTTTTGTAAGTTGCCGAATTCTTCGATGCGACGATCGCGAAGGAATGGCCACCAACGACGCACGTTCTCGCTTCGCTTCATGTCGATATCAACGATGGTGACAATCTCCTCGTCGATAGGGGCACGATAGATGATTTCGCCTTGAGGACCCGCCACGAAACTGCTTCCCCAGAACTGAATGCCGTTAGTCTGACCCGATGGATCGGGCTCGTAACCAGTACGATTGACGGCAATGACAGGAAGACCATTTGCCACGGCATGACCACGCTGAACGGTTGTCCAAGCCTCACGCTGGCGTTCTTGTTCTTCTTGAGTGTCAGACGATTCGTAACCGATGGCAGTTGGGTAAATAAGAAGTTCTGCACCCTGAAGAGCCATGAGGCGTGCTCCCTCTGGATACCATTGATCCCAACAAACCTGCACACCGAGTTTGCCCACCGAAGTCTGGATAGGATGGAAACCGAGGTCGCCCGGAGTGAAGTAGAATTTCTCATAATAAGCAGGATCGTCGGGGATATGCATCTTGCGGTACTTGCCCGCAATGCTTCCGTCCTTCTCGAAAACTACCGCCGTATTGTGATAGAGTCCTGCAGCACGACGCTCGAAAAGCGAAGTGACCAGCACAACGCCACATTCGCGTGCCAAAGAACCATAGAACTCGGTCGAAGGTCCCGGAATTGGTTCTGCGAGATTGAAGAGTTCGGTGTTTTCGGTCTGGCAGAAATAAAGCGAATTATGTAGTTCTTGCAACACAACAAGTTCGGCTCCATGATTGGCAGCCTTGATGATGTTGAGAGCAAGCTTCTTCTTGTTTGCCTCTACGTTTGCAGTGCAAGACTGCTGTATGATTGCAACTTTCACGATTAAATTATATGATTTATGATTTGTGAATTATGATTTC
>DCIW01000171.1:8841-9929 GCA_002317225.1 Prevotellaceae bacterium UBA1716
AGATAAATCGTAAATAACAAAAGATGCCAAAGATTTCAATACGCGGTACCGAGATGCCTTCTTCACCTATCCGCAAGCTCGCACCGCTTGCCGAAGCGGCGAAGAAGAGAGGTGTACACGTGTATCATCTGAATATCGGTCAGCCTGACCTCCCAACTCCTCAGGTTGCACTCGATGCCATAAAGAATATCGACCGCAAGATTCTCGAGTATAGTCCTTCTGCGGGCTATCGCTCTTATCGTGAGAAACTTGTGGGCTACTATAAGAAATATGATATCAATCTCACAGCCGACGACATCATCATCACAAGCGGTGGTTCGGAAGCTGTGCTCTTCTCGTTCCTTGCCTGTCTCAATCCGGGCGACGAGATTATCGTGCCAGAACCTGCTTATGCTAACTATATGGCATTCGCCATCTCGGCAGGTGCGGTGATTCGTACTATCGCAACTACTATTGAGGAAGGTTTCTCGCTTCCAAAGGTTGAGAAGTTTGAGGAATTAATAAATGAACGCACACGCGCGATACTTATTTGTAATCCAAACAACCCAACTGGCTATCTCTACACACGAAGAGAGATGAACCAGATTCGCGACCTCGTGAAGAAGTACGACCTTTATCTCTTCTCTGATGAGGTTTATCGTGAATTCATCTATACAGGAAGTCCTTATATTTCAGCTTGCCACCTTGAAGGTATTGAGCAGAATGTGGTTCTTATCGACTCAGTCAGCAAGCGATATTCGGAGTGTGGTATCCGTATCGGTGCCCTTATCACGAAGAATGAGGAAATACGTAAGGCGGTGATGAAGTTCTGTCAGGCTCGTCTTTCTCCTCCACTCATCGGTCAGATTGCTGCTGAGGCAAGTCTTGATGCTCCTGAAGAGTATAGTCGTGATATCTACGATGAATATGTGGAGCGCCGTAAGTGCTTGATTGATGGACTTAACCGTATTCCTGGAGTTTATTCTCCAATCCCAATGGGTGCTTTCTATACAGTGGCAAAACTCCCTGTTGACGACTGCGAACGATTCTGTGCTTGGTGTCTCTCTGAGTTCAATTATGAGGGCGAGACCGTCATGATGGCTCCTGCA
>DCIW01000169.1:0-439 GCA_002317225.1 Prevotellaceae bacterium UBA1716
GTATCGGGCGAAGAAAGCGTAAGTACCTTCTCGAAGGTTTTCTTCAAGAGGTACTTAAGCGAAACGAGAACACTCTGGTTGTCATCAACCACGAGCACTGTATTGTATGCTTTGGCAGGCATTATTTTTCGATGTATTCTTTGTCCAACTTACGAGCGTATGCCCAAACTACACAGAAGGCTGTGAGTGTGATGAAGAATGGAGCAACATATCCAAACTTATCAGCAACCAAACCTACGATGAAGAATGCACATCCACCTACAGGAGTCATCATAAGGATTGAAGAGGCAGACTTTGTAAGACCACCGAGACCTTTGATTGCAAGCGAGAAGATAGTTGGGAACATGATTGCTTCGCACAAATAGTTGGTTACAACGAACACGAGCGGAGCATATTTCATCCATGTAACTCCCTGAACATAAAGGAATGACGACACGAT
>DCIW01000169.1:514-7490 GCA_002317225.1 Prevotellaceae bacterium UBA1716
TGCATCACCCACGAACCGATGAATCGACCTACCATGAAGAAGATAAGTCCGAAACCAAGGAACTGAGAAGCACTCTTTGCAGAGAAGATATTGAGTTCGGATGCAAAAGTAACGAAGTATGAGTTGACTGATATTTCTGCCACTTCGTAAGCGAGAAGGGCTAATGCTCCAAAGAGGAACATCTTGTTTTTCAAGAGCTTTGAATAAGGGCGTTCAATCTTTTCGACCACAGCATCTTTGAGTTCGCCTTCACCTTCATGCTTGATTTCAGGAAGTTTTGAGAATCCGAAGATGATTGCAACTACCACAACAACAATACCCATGATAGCGTAAGGGATACTTACATCAGCATCATTGCCCTCGGAGAAGAGGAACGAACCCACGATGAATGGTGCAAGACATGCTCCAAGACCATTGAACGACTGGGCGAAGTTGAGTCGCGAAGCACTCGTCTCTTTTGCTCCAAGTTCGGCAGCATAAGGATTGGCAGAAGTCTCAAGAATGGCAAGTCCACATGCTATGACGAAGAGACAAACAAGGAACGGATAGAGCGAATTCATCTGACTGCCAGGGATAAACATGAATGCTCCCGCAGCATACAGAAGGAGTCCGAAGACCACTCCCTTCTTATAACCAAAACGATTGATAAACATACCTGCAGGCACAGCCATAAGGAAATAGCCCAAGTATGTGGTCACCTGAACGAGAGCAGCCTCTGTATTACTGATTTGGAGGGAGTCGTGAAAATGCTTGTTGAGCACATCAAGAATGTTGCGTGCAAAACCCCAAAGGAAGAAAAGTGATGTGATAAGTGCAAATGGCACTACATACTGCTTTGAAGTAAGAGTTTCTCTTTTGATAGCCATGATTTGTGTGGACGGATTTTAACGTCCGAGAACGGATTTTAATATAGATTTTTAGTTTTACTTCTTCTTTTTCTTGGCGAGCTTGGCTGCTTCTTTTGCGGCTTTCTTTTCTGCCTTTTCGCGAGCCTTGCGTTCTTTTGCAGTTTCCTGATGCTTATGTCCCTTGAGGTCGCGATTGATGAGATAAGGAACATTGAGATTTTCAGGTAAATCCACTCCGTCGAAGTATTCTTGAGCAGGAGCACTCTCATTGCCAAAACGATCGGAAGCAGTTACTGCAAAATAGTGCATCTTCAGAGCACGACCACCAATCTGGAATGTTGTGCCCTCGTGACGACCGAAGAGAAGATTCTCCGCACGAGTGCAATCGACCGGATAGGTGTTCGACCCATATATATTATAATAAGGTGCATTTCCCTTCCAAACGAGTTTGCCCTCCTTGTAATTGATGTCGGTTGGAGTGGCAGGTGCCTCCTTCTTGCCCATCCAAGTCATGGCAGGAGTGAGGGCTGGATAAGGGAAGAACTCCTGTTCGCAAGCATCATATATGCCCTTGCAGTTCTTTGTGAGGAATTCGCCTCGATAGAATGCGATGCCTCCCATTTCGGTGTTGCGCGCTGTATGCATTTCTGCACGAACATCATTAAGCTTCCATCTGCCTTCGCGAGGATCGAGGAAATAAATGCCAAGACCCGCAGCAATAGGATGCCCATAAGTGTTTTCAGCCCAATTGTAAACGAAAGGATAGAAGTGGTCGCCCTGGAAGTACATCATAGGGAACAACTGATCCTGAATGTTATCACGCAACCAAGCCTGAGGGTCTTGATACACAGCATCATAACAACTCCATCCCTTTGCGGAATAGCGAGAGAGGTCGCGATATTTTCCGATAGGCGAACTTGAGAGTTTCACCCAAGGCTTGAGTGGTTTTACAGCATCGTGAACCTTCTGCACAATGCGAGTGATGTTTTCACGCTTCCAGTCTGCCTTGTTGCGCCCCTTTGGACAAAGATTATCATCTGAGAAATGATAAAGACTTTCAGGATAACGGATATAGTCGAGCGAAATGCCATCCACATCATAATTCTGCACAATCTCGCGACAGATGCTCGCAATATAATCGGCAGTAGCAGGGTTGCCCGGAATCATAAAGCATTCGCCACCAGACGTCTTGATGAGTTTTGGATTCTTCTTCACAATACTTGCCGCACCATATTTGCGTTGGCGGTCAGGATTTCCGATAGGGATGCAAACCACCCACGAATGGAGTTCCATACCACGTTTGTGGCATTCGTCGATAGCAAACTTGAGAGGATCATAGCCCGGATTCTGATTTGGTTTACCGGTAAGGCACATTTCCCAAGGTTCGATTTTCGAAGGATAAAGCACCGAAGCACGAACACGAGTCTGGAAAATGACTGTGTTAATATTGATACGCTTGTATGCATCAAGAATTCGACATAACTCTGCCTTCTGGAGAGCGATGTCGGATGGTTTCTGAATTTGCTTGCGAGGCCAGTCAAGACCACCAATTGTGGTAAGCCACACAGCTCTCACTTCATGAAGCGGTTGGGCAGTTTCGTAGAGGTTGTAATTTGATTGGGCTGTCATTATAGTGGTAAAACTGCATAAAACAACCACAAAGAGAGCCACCTTATGTATAAATTTCATTATATAATCTTAATTTGTTTGCAAAGGTAGGGATTATTTTGTACTTTTGCAGTCAAAATAAGTTAAAAGACAACAAAACTAATATTATTTACTCAAAATGATAACTTTTATTATTGCTTTTCTGCTGTTGATAATGGGATACGTACTCTACGGAGCATTCGTTGACCGTGTTTTTGGAGCAGATCCCCAACGCACCACTCCATGCTATACAAAAAAGGATGGGGTGGACTATCTTGAGATGCCAACATGGAAGGTATTTCTCATTCAATTCCTGAACATCGCAGGTACAGGACCTATCTTTGGAGCAATACAAGGTATATTGTTTGGTCCTGCTGCTTATTTCTGGATCATTTTGGGTTGTATATTTGGTGGAGCAGTTCATGATTATATGTCGGGAATGCTTAGTATTCGCAAGGGGGGAGCCAGTCTTCCAGAACTTGTGGGTGACGAATTGGGCAACAGAGCCCGTATCACAATGCGTGTTCTCTCGCTTATCTTGATGATTTTGGTAGGTGCTGTGTTCGCAACTACTCCTGCTGGTCTGCTTTCAAACATGATTGGCGGAGAGAGCCTTCTTGGAGAAAAGACTTTCTGGATTATTGCAATTTTTGCATATTATATCATTGCCACTTTGATGCCTATCGACAAACTTATCGGTAAGATATATCCAGTCTTTGGTGTAGCTCTCCTTATCATGGCAATTGGTGTGGGCACAGGTATTTTCCTCAATCCTGGTGAGATGCCTGAGATTACAGATGCATTCAGCAATCATCATCCAACGAGTGCAATTCCTTTGTTCCCAGGTATTTGTATAACCATCGCATGTGGTGCGGTCAGCGGTTTCCATGCTACTCAGAGCCCTATGATGGCTCGCTGCCTGAAGAACGAGAAGTATGGCCGTCCAATCTTCTACGGAGCGATGATAACTGAAGGTATCGTGGCACTTATTTGGGCAGCAGCAGCCATAAAGTTCGCAGACACATTTGATGTGAGCAAGTTTGGAATGGAGGCTTCTGCAGCACCTTACGAGAAACTTTGGGCAATCATGACCAATGGTGGTGAGAGCAGTGTTAACCCAGCCATCCTCGTTAACAGCATCTGCCAGAGTTGGTTAGGCACTGTCGGTGCTATCCTTGCTGTGCTTGGAGTTGTGGCTGCACCTATCACTTCGGGTGATACTGCATTCCGTTCTGCTCGACTCATTGCAGCAGACTTCATGCATTACAAACAGAACAAGATTTATAAGCGTCTGCTCCTTTCAGTGCCTATCTTCATCATAAGCGGTATCCTTATGTTCGTGAAGTTTGACGTGCTTTGGAGATATTTCGCTTGGTTCAACCAGAGTCTTTCTGTGTTCACACTTTGGACTATAACTGTTTGGTTGGCAAAAGAAAAGAAACTATATTATATCAGTATGATTCCTGCACTTTGGATGACAATGGTTTGTTCGTCTTACATCCTCGTTGCTCCAGAAGGTTTCCAACTCCTTCCTGCTATTTCATACACAATCGGTGGTCTTTGTACCATTGCTTCTATTGCTGTTTTCTATAACTGGAAACGTAAATACGATAAGAAATGCGAATAAAAAAACATATATTAGTGCCTGCAGCATTCTTTTGCATCGGACTCGCCGTATATATATATAATGGTGTAAATTGGAATACTTGGAAAATGTATCTTCCAAACATACTCATTTATTTGGGAATCGTCCTCGCACTTGGATGGGCATTAAAAAAGAAAGAACAATTAAAGAATAAGAATTATTAACGTATAATACAATTAGACTATGAAGAAAGTATTATTATCAATGTTGCTCGTCATCGTTGGCGTTGCAAGTGCATCTGCACAATTTGAGAGAGGTAAGAAGTATCTCGGTGTCGGACTTGATGGTGTTGGCATCTCATACAGCGAATACAACAAGTTGCACATTGGCATTGGAGCTCACGCTGGTTATATGATCGACGATGACTTTATGGTTATTGGTGACCTCGGTTTCAACTACGAGAAGAAGGATGCTCAGCAGGTTATAATTGGTGGTAGCGGTCGTTACTACATCGAGCAGAACGGAATCTTCCTCCAGGCTGGTGTACACTATGTTCACGAGGCACCATCGTTCAACGATCTCACTATCACTCCTGAAGTAGGTTACTGCTTCTTCCTCAACCAGCATCTTACTATCGAACCAAGTGTTTACTACGACTTCTCTGTAACAAGCTTCTCTGATAAGAGCAAGTTCGGTTTGAAGGTCGGTCTTGGTTGGTACTTCTAATAACTCATAACTCATAACTTATAACTTAAGCCATGTTAAGCGTAGAAGAATTAAACGATAAGCTCATCGACCTCGCATTTGCTGAGGATATAGGCGATGGCGACCACACAACTCTTTGTTGTATTCCTGCAGACTCAATGGGTGAGAGCAAACTTCTCATCAAGGAAGAAGGCATCTTTGCCGGTGTAGAGATTGCTAAGCAGGTATTCCTCCGTTTTGACCCAACTATGGAAGTTGAGTGCTATATTGAAGATGGTGCTCACGTTAAGCCAGGTGATATTGTAATGTCTGTGAAAGGTAAGGAACAGTCGCTCCTTCAGACTGAACGCTTGATGCTCAACATCTTGCAGCGTATGTCGGGTATTGCTACCATGACTCACAAGTATCAGCAGGCTCTTATTGATGCTGGCACAAAGACTCGTGTGCTTGATACTCGTAAGACTACTCCAGGTATGCGTATGCTTGAGAAGGAAGCTGTGAAGATTGGTGGTGGCAAGAATCACCGTATTGGTCTCTTTGACATGATTCTTTTGAAGGATAATCATATTGACTTCTGTGGTGGTGTTCACAATGCCATCTCTCGTGCAAAGCAGTATTGCAAGGACCACGGCAAGGACCTCAAGATTGAGTGTGAGGTTCGCGACTGGAAAGAACTTGAAGAAGCACTTGCTGAAGGTTGCGACCGTATCATGTTCGACAACTTCACTCCTGAAGACACAAAGAAGGCAGTGGAACTTGTTGCTGGTCGTGCTGAGACAGAATCATCAGGTGGCATCACATTCGACACAATGATTCCTTATGCAAAGGCTGGCGTTGATTTCATCTCATTCGGTGCTCTTACACATAGTGTAAAGGGATTGGATATGAGTTTTAAGGCTGCTGGTTCTGATAAATTGATTATAAAATAAAAAAGCCTACCCCTTCCCTCCCAAAGGGAGGGGGATTTTAGTTACTTTAGTTAATTGGAAATAAATATTATGAAAAAGATATTTGCTATTATTGCAGCAATTCTTCTTTTGCCTGTAGCAGCTTCTGCTTGTACCAATGTCATTGTTGGCAAGAAAGCGAGTGCTGATGGTTCTGTATTTGTAAGTTATAGTGCAGACTCATACGGTATGTATGGTAACATCTACAATTATCGTGGTGGCACACATGCTGCTGGTGAGATGCGTAAGATATATGATTGGGATTCAAACAAATATATGGGCGAAATTCCAGAGGCTGCTCGCACTTACAATGTGGTTGGACAGATGAATGAAAACCAAGTTAGTATCACTGAAACCACTTTCGGAGGTCGTGAAGAACTCTTTAAGGTGGAAGGAATGATTGACTATGGTTCGCTCATCTATATCGGTCTTGAGCGTGCAACATCTGCTCGTGATGCAATCAATATCATGACTTCGCTTGTTGACAAATACGGTTATGCTTCTGAAGGCGAGTCTTTCTCAATCGCTGATAAGAACGAGGCTTGGATTCTTGAAATGATTGGTAAAGGTCCTGGTGAGAAAGGTGCTGTTTGGGTGGCAGTTCGCATTCCTGATGATTGCGTAAGTTGCCATGCTAACCAAAGCCGTATCACTAAGTTTTCTCAATATAAGAAAGGTGAAGTGCTTTATTCAAAGGACGTAATCAAGTTTGCTCGTGCCAAGGGTTACTTCTCTGGTAAGGATAAGGACTTCTCTTTCCGTGATGCTTACAACCCACTCGATTTCAGTGGTGTACGTTATTGTGACGCTCGTGCTTGGAGCATCTTCAACCGTCTTTGTGATGGTATGGACAAGTATATCGAATATGCTAAGGGTAATGACCTCAAGGGCGAAATGCCTCTCTTCATGAAACCAAAGAAACCTGTCACTCTTGAAGATGTGATGGGTTGTATGCGTGACCATTATGAGGGTACACCTCTTGATATACAGAACGAGATTGGTGCTGGTCCTTACAATATGCCTTACCGCCCTACTCCACTCTCATTTGAGGTTGATGGAAAGAAGTATTTCAACGAACGTCCTGTATCTACACAGCAGACAAGTTTTTGTTTTGTTGGTCAAATGCGTTCAGAACTTCCTGACTTCGTAGGTGGTATTGCTTGGGTAACTAATGACGACCCTAACATGGCTCCTTTCGTGCCTCTCTATTGCGGCATCACAGAAGTTCCTAAGTGCTTCCAGCG
>DCIW01000206.1:0-10495 GCA_002317225.1 Prevotellaceae bacterium UBA1716
CTCCATCGGTAAATGCTGTTGGGGCATTATGGTATACGCAAGCGGCATCTACCTGGGCAAGGAACTTGCTTGCAGTATTGTCGTTTTCTGTTACGATACACTCTGAGTGACCAGAACCATTCTTGCGGATATGCTTGATTGCTTCATCAACCGAACTTACACACTTGAGAGCCATAGTGTAAGACTGGAACTCAGTACCATAACTCTCCTCAGTTGATGGTTTGAGAAGTTCTGCAGGATAATTGCCTTGGAGAACTGCCAACGAAGGTTCGTCAGCATAAATTAGCACGTTGCTATCCTTGAGCGGAGCACAAATGGCAGGAAGGTCTGCAAGGCGATCTTCGTGAATAAGAGTACAGTCGAGGGCGTTGCACACACTTACTCGACGAGTCTTTGCATTATTGATGATGCGAGCACCCTTCTCGATGTCGCCATCCTTATCAAAATAAGCATGACAAACACCTGCACCTGTCTCGATAACAGGAACAGAAGCCTCTTCGCGAACGAAATTGATGAGTCGCTTGCTTCCACGAGGAATCACAAGGTCAACGAATCCGTTAGCATGAAGGAGTTCGCCTGTCGCTTCGTGAGTGGCAGGGAGAAGTTCGATAACATTCTCGTTGATGTTGAAATCCTTGAGTACAGACTTGATGAGCGAAACAATCATTCGGTTGCTGTCGTCTGCATCCTTTCCACCTTTTAATATACAAGCACTTCCAGCCTTGAGGCAGAGAGAGAATACATCGAAAGTCACATTAGGACGAGCCTCATAAACGATACCGATTACTCCAAATGGCACACTTATACGCTTAAGGTCCAAACCATTAGGAAGAACCGTATGCTTCAATACCTTGCCAAGTGGAGAAGGGAGAGAAGCGACGTTGCGAGTATCGCCAGCAATGCCTTCAATACGCTCAGGAGTAAGTTTGAGGCGGTCGTACATTGGATTTGCAGGATCCATGCGACTCAAGTCTTTATTGTTAGCCTCAATGATGGCATCAGTCTCTGCGATAGCCTTATCTGCTACAGCAAGAAGAACTTTGTTTATTGTTTCATTATCAAGAAGGGCAAGTTCGATGCTTGCATCCTTCACTTTCAGGAATGTCTGTTCTAACATAAGAATTCTGTGCAAGGAGTGTTGTCGCGATCACTCATTAACTTAATAAGGATATCGTCACGCTTTCCGTTGGCGATGATAACCGAAATGCCAGCTTGAGCAGTCTTCGAAGCAACTGTAGACTTCGACTGCATGCCTCCACGACCGGCAGAAGACTTAGCTGCTTGGATATAGTCGGAGAGGTCTTTGCCTGGTTTTACGATACTGATGAGGCGTGACTCAGGGTCTGCAGGGTTGCCTGTGTAGATGCCATCTATATTGGAGAGGATGATAAGCATCTGCGAATTGGTCATCTTGGCAATGAGGCCAGAGAGTTCGTCGTTATCAGTAAACATGAGTTCGGTGATAGAAACTGTATCGTTCTCATTTACAATAGGAAGGACATTGTTTTCAAGCATTACGCGGAAACAATTCTCTTGATTGACACGATGTTCGTTATCTCCGAAATTCTCCTTAGTTGTAAGCACCTGACCTACAGGAATTCCGTATTCGCGGAAGAGTTCGAAGTAGCGGTTCATGAGTTTTGCCTGTCCAACTGCAGAGAAGAGTTGGCGTTGGTCAACAGAATCGAGGTCGTGTTGTATATGCTTGAGTTCAGAACGTCCTGAAGCTACGGCACCAGAAGATACGAGGATTATTTCGTGTCCTTGATGGCGAAGGTCTGCAATCTGGTCAACAAGAGCAGACATGCGAGTCACATCGAGCGAACCATCTTTTCTTGTCAAGACATTTGAACCTATTTTTATGGTAATTCTCACCTTGGTATTTACTATTTAATCATTTACCATTTACCATTTAGGTTGGCACATGGGAAATGGGAGTTGTTAACTAAAAATTATTGTTTTGTTCTTGTAAGTCAAAATCTTACGTTCGATGTGCTTCTTTACGGCACGAGAGAGGACAATCTTCTCGAGGTCCTTACCCTTGAGGACGAGACTCTCAGGAGTGTCCTTGTGAGTGATGCGAACCACATCCTGTTCGATGATAGGGCCAGCATCGAGTTCGGTAGTCACATAGTGGCTTGTAGCTCCGATAATCTTCACACCACGTTCGTAAGCCTGATGATACGGCTTTGCACCGATGAAAGCAGGGAGGAACGAGTGGTGGATATTGATAATCTTATGAGGATAAGACTTAATCATTTCTTCGCTGATAATCTGCATGTATCGTGCAAGAACGATGAACGTAACATTCTCTTTGCGAAGGAGTTCCATCTCAGCCTGTTCCACTTCTTCCTTGTTCGACCAATCCTTCTTGATGCTCCATACATAATAAGGAATGCCAAACTGCTCTGCAACATAACGCAAGTCCTCGTGATTGCTCACGATGCACGGGATGTCGACATTGAGTTCGCCTGCCTTATAACGAGCGAGAAGGTCGTAAAGACAATGTGACATCTTGCTCACAAAGAGAGCCATACGCGGTTTTACGTTGTTGAAGTAGAGGTCGAACTCCATATCATAGCGAGTGCTATAAAGAGTCTCGATATATTCCTTAATCTTCTCTGACGGGATAAGGAATTCCTTGAGTTCCCATTCCACACGCATGAAGAACATACCATCCACCTTATCTACATACTGGTCGAGGTAAACGATATTACCCTTATTGTCAGTAATGAATTTAGTGATATCAGTAATGATTCCCTGTTTGTCGGGACAATGAAGAAGTAGAATTGCTGTTGGTTCCATTTTTTAAGAAACATGGGTAATCAAAGGGTCTGACCCTTTGATTATCCACCTATTTTTACATTTAATCCTTTTGCCTTAAATAATTCGATTGCATGTTGTTGGAGTTCCTCGGATGGCGCTTCCATCTCGAGTTCTTCCGGATTGTACTCTGTGCCCATACGAGCGTGCTTGCCTTTGCCTATGTCGTGATACACAAGGAGGTTGACCACTTCGGGAGGGGTAGGGAGAGAAGCGATGAAGTCGGCACTTGCTTGGAGATTGTCGTCATCTGCGTTTACCCCAACGATAAGTGGGATGCGAATCCAAAAGCGTGCTCCTGCTTCGGAGATGAGTCGTATGTTGCTCAATATCTGTTCGTTGGGCACTCCTGTGTAGCGCTTGTGCTTCTCACTATCCATGTGCTTCAAGTCTACGAGGAAGAGGTCGGCAAGCGGCATCACTTTCTCAACAGTCTTTGCCGAAGCGAAGAGGGTAGTGTCGACTGTGCGATGAATGTTGCGAGACTTCAGTTCTGTGAGGATTTCGACAAGGTAATCCGGGTGCATCAACGGTTCGCCACCACACACGGTCACACCACCGCCCGAGTCCTCCATCACCTTGCGTTCTTTTTCCACAATCTCCATCAGTTTAGGCATCTCCCATTCCTTGCCTGCCATCTGCAGAGCGAGGGTAGGGCATTCGTCGGTACATTTGCCGCAGGAGCCTCCCTTACTTCCAAGGGGGAGAGAGTCGAGAAGGCAAGTTCCTATCTCTTTTATTCCGTCGGGAGTGAGGACGAGATTGTGCTCGGGACAAATATCCACACAACTCTGGCAACCTATACATTTCTTCTGAGTGTACAGTTTTACAGGCTTTTCCGGAATGCCTTCAGGGTTATGGCACCATACACAACGTAGCGGACAACCCTTCATGAAGAAGGTTGTTCGAATGCCAGGACCATCATTGATGGCAAAGCGTTTGATGTCGAATATTAGTGCCATACGCGTACATTATTAAATAAAGTGACTGCAAAGGTAAGCATTTTTCTTGAATTATGTGCAAAGTTGTAACAAATATATGCGATACGGTGTGAGTTTATCGTTAAAATGTAACGTTTGGAGAACTTTTCGAAAAACAACAACCGCTATGTGAATGGGGCGTGTGTCGGTTGTTGGTTTGGTCAATGATTTAGCAAATAGTATCTTCGAAAACGAAAATAATTGCTCATTTGTTCTTTTATTTCATAATAAAGTGTTATTTTCGCAGCGAAATTGGAATTGTAGGTTTATCCTCACAAAAAAAGATAATTATGACATTCAAAAAACAATCTATTTTTATTCTTGGTGCAATGGTTCTCGCAGGTTGTGGCGGAAAGACAAGTTCTGCTGACCCTGAAGCCGATTCGTTAAGCACCGATAGCATTGTTGCCGCAGGGCCTGAAGATGCTGCTGCTGACACAATAGTGACAAAACACTACTCCTTCTCGCATTCGAACAAGTATGCACAAGTGGATCTCAGCGTTGATATGCCCGAACCGACCGACAACAACAAGGAAATCATTGCGTCGCTCTGGCAAGAGTACTATAAATCAGTAAGTTCCAGTTATGGCGATATGGACAAACGCCTGTTCAAAAGCTACTCGGGCAACAAAGATAATTGCGACGATGTCCTGGCGTTCTATGGCAAGTCGCTCTTTGCTTCGCTTGAGGAAGAGTGCAAATCAGAATATGAAGAAATGGGAACGATGGACGATTCTGGAGACGAAGAATCGTCTGCTTCCGTCCCTCCTACGTATGCTCGTGATGTTTCGTTGATAAAAGATTATGAATCTGAGCGTTATGTAGTATTTTCTATCTTGTGGTACGGTTATTCCGGAGGTGCCCACGGAGGCGCCTTATACAGCTACCTGACTTACGAAAAGAGCACAGGAAAACATATCAAGAACGTGCTTGATCCTAAGTGCGTCGGTAAACTGCAGAACGAGATGCGCAAAGGGTTGTGTGCTTATTTGGAGTGCGATCCATCCGAACTCAACGACTATCTACAGTTGGATGGCAACACTATACCATTTCCTGCCGAACCGCCACATCTTTGCAAGGATGGCGTTCAGTTTGAGTACGGACAATATGAGATAGGTCCATACGCAATGGGTATGCCTTCGTTCATTATCGGATACGACAAACTGAAAGATTACCTCCTCATCACACCTTAAAAAACAAGAAAAAACACTAAATTTTTGTTTTTATCCTACATCCTACACCTTTTGTGCTCTTCGATGATGTTTTGGCAAAACAAGGTCAAACGCATTGATACATAGGGTAGTTAGAGGTCTTGCCACAGTTTGGCAAAGCTTTGCCACTATAATGGCAAACGTTTGCCACATTGTGGCAAAACTATATTCGTCCCTATCTTTTCATGCCTCTCACTGCACAAATGGTGTATGTTTGTATCTTTCTTTGCACTTCATACCTCAAAAAGGGTGTAGGATGTAGGATAAAAACAAAAATTCAGATGATTTTTTGTAAATAATAAATAAAGTGCGTACTTTTGCAAACGAATATAGTAGTTCAAGGGATTGGTCTGAAGTGAGTATAAAAAGGTGAGTGAATATGAAAAATGCTAACGCTTTACATGATATGAATTCTATACAAAATTATCTAAAAATTGGCGATAAGGGTGCGATAATTTGAATAATAATGCACTTATCGCACTATTATCGCGTATTTTTGGAATATTTTCATTAACTTTGCTCCCCAAATTAAAGCATTATTCTTATGATATACAAGAAAACAATCATAGGCAGAAAACATGAGCAAGATATTCTCGCAAAATGTATGGGTTCGGAGAAGGCTGAGTTCGTTGCTGTTTACGGAAGGAGACGAATTGGGAAAACATATCTAATTAAGCAGTTCTTCGGCGATTCCTTTGACTTCTATGCTACAGGTGTATATGGTATTTCGCGTTCTGAACAACTGAAGCTTTGGCAGGATCAGTTGCGAAAACATAGTGGGGAAAAACGAAACAAACCTAAAGATTGGTTTGATGCATTTGAACAGCTACGCGAATACCTTGATACATTGTCAGGAAAGGAGAAAGTTGTGATTTTCTTGGATGAACTACCATGGCTTGATACTCCTAAGTCGGGATTCATTCGCGCCCTTGAACTTTTTTGGAATAGTTGGGCCGCTGAACGAAAAGGACTGAAGCTGATAGTGTGCGGAAGTGCCACTACGTGGATGACGAACAAACTCTTAGGTGATAAGGGCGGTCTTCATAATCGTGTGACACGTCCAATACGCCTTGCACCTTTCACATTGAAAGAAACCGAAGAATATCTGCAAAGCATAAATATAGGATGGGAACGTAAAGATATACTTGATGCATATATGATACTTGGAGGTACGCCATTCTATCTTTCTTTACTACGTCAGGAACTTACGCTGTGGCAAAATATTGATGAACTGTTTTTTAGCCAAGATGCTGTTCTACAGACGGAGTACGGATTTCTCTTCAGTTCTCTTTTCAATGAAGCTACTATGTACCGTCGTGTTGTGGAATTATTAGCTACAAAGTTGAAGGGAATGACACGCAAAGAGCTAGTCGATTTGCTGAAAACTACAGACAACGGCAAGTTTACAGAAGTTCTTGACAATCTTGTGAAATGCGATTTCCTACGCAGATACCAAGCCTTTGGGAAAAAAGAGAGAGATATGCTCTACCAGTTATCGGATATGTACACATTATTTTATTTGAGGTTTGTTAAGAATTATCATGGAATGAACGAACACGCTTGGAGCAATATGGAAGAAGGCAAGCGTAATGTATGGTCTGGTTATGCTTTTGAGCAAGTTTGCATTCTGCACATCAACCAGATACGACATGCACTCGGTATCTCGGGGATTGCAAGTGATGTATGTTCGTGGAACTACCGTAGTAAGGAACAAAGTGCTCAAATTGACCTTGTCATCAATCGTGGAGACAAGGCTATTGACCTGTGTGAAATGAAGTATTCTGATCATGAATACGAATTAAAGAAAGATTATGTGGAATGGCTAAGAGAACGCCGGGATTTGTTTAGAGAGGTGACTGGAACCAACAAAACACTTCGTCTGACAATGGTAGCCTCATGTGGAATTAAGCAAAATATGTATTCGTCAGCTATTCAAGGAAGGCTTTCTTTGGAAGATATGTTTGCTTTATAAAAAAACAATTACATAAAAAGGTAGTATGTTGTGAAGTGAATTTTGCTCATCCCTCCCCAAAGGTGTAGGATGTAGGATAAAAACAAAAATTTCTATAATTTTTATATAAACTAAGGCTGTGGTCCAGGGGAGGAACACAGCCTTTTAGTTAGATATCGATTCTTATCGATTATTAGAATTCTACACCTTTGTGCTTAGCGCCTACTCGTTCGTCTTCGTTCCTTGACTCCGACCAGTCGAGCACTGCACCTCGAATTTTACCAATCGATACTCAATCGATTGCTAAAATTCTTCATTCTCGGTACGAGCGATAATCTCGTTCTGGAGTTGCTCGGTCATATCGTTGAAGTAGTCGGAGTAGCCTGCTACGCGGACGAGGAGATCCTTGTATTCTTCTGGCATGTTCTGTGCATCGAGAAGAGTCTGAGTATCAACGATGTTGAACTGGATGTGGTGACCACCTAGTGAGAAGTAAGTACGGATGAGGCTCACGAGTTTCTTGAGGTCCTCTTCGCGCTTGAGGAGTGAAGGCACGAAACGAACATTGAGGAGTGTACCACCTGATTTAGTCTGGTCGAGTTTGCCGAGTGACTTGATAACTGATGTTGGGCCGTTTGTATCTGCACCATGAGCAGGTGATGTACCATCAGAGATAGCAAACTTAGCAAGACGACCATTGCAACTTGCACCACAAACCGAACCGAAGTAGTTGTGACAAGTAGTTGAGAGCATGTTCAACTGAGTTGTACCGCCACGAGTGTTTGGATGACCTTCGATAGCATCTACGAGGTCGTCATATACCTTAACTGCAATAGTGTCAGCATATTCATCATCATTTCCGAAGAAAGGAGTGCGGTTGATGATGTATTGGCGCATCTTCTCATTGCCCTCGAAGTTCTCGGAAACAGCCTTGAGGATTTCGTCCATAGTGTACTTCTTGTCTTCAAAGACATGCTTCTTGAGAGTTGAAAGACAGTCGGTTGTGGTTCCAAGACCTGTACACTGAATGTATGTAGTATTGTAACGAGCACCACCAGAGTAGTAGTCCTTACCCTTTGAGATACAGTCGTCGATGAAGAGGCTGAGGAAAGTGGCAGGAGCATAGAGCGAGAACATACGTTCGATGTAGTTGTTCACGGCAAGTTTCATGTTCACGAAGTACTTCATTTGCTTGTGGTAAGCAGCATAGAGTTCTTCGTAAGAAGTGAATGTGCGTGGGTCGCCAGTTTCAAGACCGAGTTTCTTGCCCGATACAGGGTCGAGACCGTTATTGAGAGTGATTTCAAGAATCTTTGGAGTGTTGAGATAACCAGTGAGGATATAAGCCTCTTTACCGAAAGCACCAACCTCGATACAACCCGAACAACCACCTTCGTTAGCATCTTCCTGAGATTTGCCTTGGCGAACCAATTCCTTAGTGTAAGTATCAGGATTGAAACAAGAAGGATAACCGTGACCTTGACGGATGACACGAGCACCAGCCATCACAAACTCATCAGGAGTTACCTTACTCACATGGATGGAGAGACCAGGCTGGAGTTCGTGGAGCTCTTCCTGAACCTCAAGTATGATATACGAGATCTCGTTTACAGCATCATTACCATATTTGTCGATACCACCGATATTGATATTGGTGAAGTCGTTGTAAGTGCCTGATTCGAGAGCAGTAACACCCACCTTTGGAGGGGCAGGTTGGTTGTTGAACTTAATCCAAAAACAAGAGATGAGTTCCTTTGCCTTCTCACGAGTCATACTGCCTTCCTCGATGCCCTTCTTATAGAATGGGTAGAGGTGCTGATCGATATGACCAGGGTTCATACAGTCCCAACCATTGAGCTCTGTAACTGTACCGAGGTGAGTGAACCAATAAGTCTGGATTGCTTCCTGCATATCACGAGGAGCATGGGCAGGTACCCAGTGGCAAACCTCAGCAATCTTCTCAAGTTCTGCCTTACGTTGTGGGTCTGTTTCCTCTGCAGCCATCTTCTCAGCGAGTTCAGCATGGCGTTCAGCAAAGAGGATTGCAGCATCACAAGAGATATCCATTGCTTGGAGTTCCTGTTGCTTGTCAGTTGCTTCAGGGTCGTTGATGAAGTCGAGTTTCTCGAGAGCTTCAGCGATAAGTTTCTTCACATCGAGAAGACCACGCTGGTACATCTTACCATCCATAGATGTGTGACCACCAGCACGTTGTTCCATAAACTCAGTGAACACACCAGCATGATAAGCCTCTTCCCACTCCTTACTTACATGCGAGAAGATACGTTCGCGCTGAGTGCGACCTTCCCAGTAAGGGATAACCTCACGCTCGTAAGTGTCAATATCCTCCTGAGAAATGTAGTAAGGTTGCATCTCGCGGTCGTTGAGTGTGTGGAGGTCCTCAACAGTGTGGCAAGTAAGTTCAGGGAAAGTAGGCACAGCCTTTGGGAGTGGGCCACGCTCACCTACGATAAGTTCGTCCTTACCGATATAGATTGTCTTCTTCTTGCAAATCTCATAGAAATTGCGTGCACGGAGAATGCAGTTAGGCATCTTGCCATAGTTCTCCTTGTAGAACGCAGTTTCGATAAGGGCACGCTCGATAGTGAGAGTGGTTGGGGTTGTAATACTCTGCTCATGAAGACGTTTGATACGATCGTTCATACCTCCATCATTCTGTGGGTACTGGAGGGCATAGTTCATTTTCTGATTAGGCGCACGAAAGGCAGCCTTCTTAGCTTCGCTCATAAAGATGTATAGTGATTTTGTAAAATTAACAAAGTGATAGTTTATGAAAAAAAAGACATAGAACAAGCGTCCTAATCCTTATCCTGTATTCCCAACGTGGGGAATCACTTATGATAGAAGATTAAGCAGCAAAAAAGTTTTCTATATCCGTCACAAACCATATTTATTCATTTTATGGCGCAAAGATAAGAAATAATTAACGAAAACGAAAACGAAAACGAGAACTTTTTTCTAATGGAAAGCAAAATAAGTTGTAAAATTTCTTTTTTCATTGCTAATTGTTTAAAATAAGGTGAAAATGTCTTACCTTTGCAATATGAAAGTGAATTCATTGGCAAATAAAGACATGCAAACGTTCGAGCAGGTTTACCTTGAGAACTTCGAACGCCTATGCTATCATGCCTATTGCATTGTGGGAAATGAGGACGATGCAAAAGATGTTGTTAATGATGTGTTTACTTTCGTTTATGAGGGTTGGGAGTCGTATTCGAAGAAGCCAATTAAAGGTTTTCTCCTAACTCTTGTTCACAATGCTTCAATTGATTTTACCCGCCACAAACTTACCCATCGCCGCTACGAGCAGTATGTACTTACCCACGATAGTGAGGTGGAGCATTTCTCCGATTATGAAGAGAAAGTGCAACGAGTGATTGCCGAACTCGATAATATGCCTGAGCAGATGCGTCGTGTCTTCGTGAATTGCTACCTGAAGGGAATGAAGCATAAGCAAGTTGCCGATGAGATGGGACTTAGCATCAATACTATCAAAACTAATATATACA
>DCIW01000206.1:10703-11540 GCA_002317225.1 Prevotellaceae bacterium UBA1716
GGCTCGTCATCAGCATGTGCTTAATGTTGACTCTGCTGAAGAACTCAAACGCTTCAAGCAGAGCATTTCGTTGCGACAGAGAAGACGTAAACTCTTCTGGTCGGCAGCAGCTTCCGTATTATTAATAATAGGTGTAGGCACGGGACTTTTGTTTTTTCGTGGAAACGAAGAACAGAAGGAACCGGTCATAGTGTATGAAGCTACCGAATCAGACGGTGGCTCATTGCTGTATATGGATGGCAAGCCAATTACTCTCAATTCGGATGCAGCCCTTCTTGCCTTGCAAAAGCTTGGAGCAGAGGTGACTGAGGATGGAATCAAGTATTCGGCAAAGGGTGAATCCATGATGAATACCATCACCACGGCCTATGGTCAAAGATATACTGTCACCCTTTCAGATGGAACAGTGGTGCAGTTGAACTCGCATACCACATTCACCTACCCAACAGTATTCACCGAGGCTGAACGTAAGGTGGAACTTTGTGGCGAAGCGTATTTCACGGTTGCCAAAGATGCAGAACATCCATTCATCGTAAATAGCGAAGATCTTGATACGAAGGTTCTTGGAACGGAGTTTAATATCCGCAATTATGGTGGTGAACCTTCAACAGTTACTCTTGTGAAAGGTAGCATCGAAGTAAAGGCGGGCAAGAATGAAGCGGTAGTTCTCAAGCCTGGGCAGACGTTGAGTTATTATGGAACAGGTTATCTTAAGGTAGAAGAGAACGATATCCGTGAATATACCGAATGGAAGTCTGGCTTCTTCTATTTCAACGAAAAGACACTTACTGAAGTGTTTCGCATCATAGGTCGTTACTACAATGTGACAGTCGAATG
>DCIW01000206.1:11608-12156 GCA_002317225.1 Prevotellaceae bacterium UBA1716
GAAGAGAATCTCAAACTCATCAACGAAGTCGGAGGGCTGAATGCTCGAATGGAAGGAGATAAAGTGATAATCAAGTAAATTTATCAACTAATATTAATTCTAAATTCTAAACCAAATGAGAAAATCAATGACAACACGCCTTGTCAGTCTCACGATGGCAGCAGCATTATTGCTCTACCCATTGAGTCTGTTAGCACAAGGCATCAGTGCATCTTTCTCTTCCACACCACTCGCAACGGCTATCAAGAGCGTCTGCGACAAGTCTGGCTACCATGCCAGCTTCAATGGTGATGAGATGGGCAAGTACACCGTGACATGTTCACTCAGCGAAAGCAGCATTGAGGAGGCAATGGCCAAGGTGCTCGAAGGCAAGCCTTACACATACCGTGTGGATGGCAAGCAAGTGATTATTTCAAAGAAAGCACCACAGACACAATCAAAACAACAGGATGCCGGTCAGGTCATCAAAGGTAAGGTGGTTGACGAGAAAGGTGAACCTCTCCCAGGTGCAAACGTAATCCTCAAGGGAGGTGCTTATGTTGGTACTG
>DCIW01000185.1 GCA_002317225.1 Prevotellaceae bacterium UBA1716
ATAAGGAAACCTGCCACGATTGCTGTGATGATACCCTGCTCAGGTGTGACACCTGAAGCGATACCGAATGCGATGGCAAGTGGAAGTGCCACGATACCTACGATGATACCAGCCATGAAATCGGCTGTGAACTTCTGTTTGTTGTAATGTTTCAGACACTGAAACAACTTTGGTTTGAATGAGAAGAAATTGTTCATAAACCTTCTTTTCCTTTTTTGTTATCTTTTATCTTTTTACCTAAAAACTATTTCTTTATTATCGAACGAAGCACGAACCATGCATGCTGTAGAACTGTAGAAATGAATCCGTAATGCTTGGACATTATCCAAAAGCGCTCCTTGAGTGAGGCTTTGTGATTGGCTGTTGTCATACCTTCGGAGAGGTAGTCGGTTAGAGCCCCCCGGCCCCCGAGGGGGGAGGCCATCCGGTCAGTATTCTTAACGAATACGTTGGTTAGACCTCTGCACTCACCTTCTTTCATGCAACGGATGCACCAGTCGAAGTCGGCTGAGAAGCGGTAGTGGAGGTCGTATTGTTGTGCTATATCCTTATTTACATAGAAGGATTGGTGGCAAACGAGCATACCCTCACGGAAACTGCGCCATGTGAGATGTTCGGGAGGAGTGAGACGTCGTCCTCTGAGTTTGTAGCCTTGGTCATCCACTATATCTGTATCTCCATAAACCACTCCTACGGCCTGCCTGTCTGCCACAGCAGCCACTTGGGCAAGTGTTTCGGGCGAATGGAGTTTGTCGCCTGCATTGAGAAAGCAAATAAAGTCGCCTTTCGCAATTTTGAGTGCTTTGTTCATCGCATCGTAAAGACCCTTATCGGGTTCGGATACAAAGCCCCCCGGCCCCCGAAGGGGGAGGGTCTGCGAGTAGGCAATATCAACGTAGCCAAACGACTTGATTATCTCGATAGTGTTATCTTTAGAGGCACCATCGATGATGATATGCTCGTAGTCCTTGTAGGTTTGCTGTGCAACACTCTGCAAGGTTCTCTCTACGGTCTTTTCCGCATTATAGGTTACTGTTACGAGCGTTATCATAAACTGAAATGTATTTTTGAGCAACTGCCTGCTCGCTATAGGTGTTCAGAGCCTTGGTGCGAGCTGCCTGACTGAGTTCTGCATAGTTTTCACCTGCTAAAGCCCAGACGATTCCTTCAGCAAAATCGTGTGCATCACGATATTCTGCCACATAACCATCTACCATGTGGTCTATCATCTCAGGTATGCCTCCCACACGGAAACCCACACAAGGTATTCCACAAGACATTGCCTCTACTATCGTGTTCGGGAGATTGTCTTGAAGTGAAGGGGTAACATAGATGTCAACCGCATTGTACAACTTTACCATCTCACTCTCCTTACTAATATAAGGAACGGTATAGACAGGGAAAGGAAGGGAATTGGCTATCACTTCCGACTTGCCTCCCACCACTACGATACCGATTTCAGCACCAATGCCTGGGAGTTCATCCTTGATGATGTTGCAAGCATCTACAAGATACTTGAATCCCTTACGCTCGTCCGTAATCTTCTGAGCTCCAAAGAGAAGGAGTTTCTTTTCTTCTGGCAGATTAAACTGCTTGCGGCACTCTTTCCAGTCGAGCGGAGCAAATGAATTGGTATTGATGGCGTTTGGGATATTTATTACGGACTGACCTTTGGTAAGTGAAGAAAGGCTTGCCAAGTCGGCAATCCACTTGCTGCATCCCACGAAGGTAATGTGTGATGATGAATACATCTTCTGCTTACGCATATAAACCTTCTTTGCAAGGTTGACCAAGCGTCCCTTTATCTGAGGGCAATCAGTGCAGAATGCCTGATAGCGGATACATTCGCCCGAATAATGGCAAATGCCGGTGAAGTACCACTGGTCGTGCATTGTCATCACAATCTTCTTGCCCGAATGGAGAATCTTGTCTATATCGCTGAGCGAAAGGAATCCTTGGTTGGTCCAATGGAGATGGATGATATCTGCATCCTTGAACTCGTCCATTTCGGTGATATCATTGCCCGTATTGGCAATATCCACTTGGAATATTCCGCTTTTGCGAAGATGGTTGTTGAGGAAGATAACGGCACGTTCCCACACGAACTTCAGTTTCTGAATCATCCCATTAGGGATGCTCGTAACCACAAGACTATCTGTCTGCCTGTCGCGTACAAGCATCTTAGCCTTGACTCCATTATGGTTCAAGGCTTCCAACAAACGGTTGCAGGCAATAGCAGCACCACCCACTCTTTCCGATGTATTGATGAGCAAAACTCGCATTAGCAGGGAACAATTATTCTTATGGGGTGCAAAGTTACAATTTTTTAACTAATAAACATCTAAAATAAGGTAAAATAAGGCAATGTAATACTCCAAATAAGGCAAAACACCATAAAATGACGAACATTTATTAAATTTATTTTGCAAATGTTTGGTAGTTTCATCTATATGGTGTACCTTTGCACTCGCTTTTCAGAACCAAATAATTTGCTTCAGTAGCTCAGTTGGTTAGAGCACATGACTGTTAATCATGGGGTCGTTGGTTCAAGCCCATCCTGAAGCGCAAAAAAGACTCGTAACACTATCGTTGCGAGTCTTTTTTGTTATATTACCACTCCATCACCAAGCGCAGCCCAAATTGTAAATTGTACATGCCTTAGTTTTTCTTCCAAAAAGCACCTGAGAACAATATCATGATTGGGAATATCTCAAGACGACCGATGAGCATGAGGAATGAGCACACATATTTGGCTGGTGCAGACAGAATCATCCACGAGTGAGCAGGACCATAATATTCCATACCAGGACCCACGTTGCTGAGAGATGACATTGCAAGACCAAATGCCTCGTAATAGTTGAAGTTTGGATGAATATCGTTAGGATCAACCCCAAACAGAGCAAGGACAAATGCTCCACCGAACAAGGCTGCCACGAAGAGGGTAATGAAACCTATAAGCGTCTGAACAATACTAGGCGATACCACAGCACCATTAAGACGGACTGGAATGACAGCACGAGGATGGAGAATATGGGTGAATTCGTTGCGAAGAACACGATAGATAATGCTCAGACGAACACACTTGAAACCACCTGTTGTACTGCCCGAACACGCTCCTGCAAACATCACAAAGAGCAATACCGGCATCAGCTGAACGGGCCATAGAGTATAGTCGCATGAAGCAAATCCAGTAGTTGTCTGTAATGATATGACAGTAAAAAGACTCTCACGGAAGGCGAGTTCAAAACCATGTTCGGGACTGAAACCTATCATGGTGAATGTACATATAAGTGTTGCTACCAAGACGATGAAAAGATATGCCCGAGCCTCAGCATCATGGAAGAACTGACGGAATTTTCCCTTCAATATAGTATAATATATTAAGGTGTAATTGATACCAGCAGAGAACATGAAGAAGCAGAGCACATACTCGATGGCTGGCGAATTATACTGATCATGAAGCATGGCAGAATGTGTGCCATATCCTCCGGTTGCAGTACAACACATAGCATAGTTAACCGAATCGAATATTCCCATTCCACATATAAGAAGAGCGAGAATACACAGAATGGTAAGTGCCACATATACCGAACCTATCCATTTGACAGCCACAGAGATACGCGGATGAACCTTATCGTGAAGAGGACCAGTACTTTCAGCAGCAAAGAGTTTCACTTCGCCCACGCCGAAGGCTGGAAGAATGGCTATGGTAAAGAAAACGATTCCGATACCACCAACCCACTGGGTTACACTTCTCCAGAAAAGCAATCCCTTTGGAACGGAATCCACATCATCAAGGATTGTTGCTCCGGTGGAGGTGAATCCCGACATCGTCTCGAAGAAAGCACTTGCCACATCCGGAATACAACCATCAATGAGGAATGGGAACATACCGATGACTGTGAAAAGTATCCACACCGTCGATACTACAATATATCCATCTTTTCGTCCCATATTCGGACCGGCATTGCGACCGAAGAAGACACCTAATGCTCCTAACAAAATCGAACCGGCAATTGGCAACAAGAACGACAGGATGTTCTCGTTATAAATCAATGCAACGAAAAGGCACAAAAGCATAAGTCCTGCCTCGATAAAGAGGAGGAAACCCATGATTTTTAATATGAGACGCCAATTGATCATAAAACGGAAAGAAGAGATGTTTAGCGGAAGAACTTGTCTAACTTCTTAAGTGATGAACCAATACAGAAGACGACGACACGGTCACCAGCCGCAATTTGAGTTACACCTTCTACGAGCATCGACTTTCCATCATGAACCATACCACCGATATTGACTCCACGAGGCAAGTCGAGTTCGCAAACATGCTTGCGAGTAACCTTCGACCCCGGTTTCACAATAAACTCTGCCACATCAGCATTTGCCACCGAAAGCATCTTCACATTGTCCACATCACTCTTGAGGAGCATTCGGTAAATATGGCTTGCAGCAATCATCTTCTTGTTGATGATAGTACCCACATCAAGGTCTTCTGCCATATCAAGATAGTCTAGATTCTCCACTTGGGCAATGGTTTTGCGAATGCCTTTTCTACGAGCAGCCACACAAGCAAGGATATTCTCCTCATCGTTAGGAGTGAGAGCAATAAACGACTCAAACCTGTCAAGTCCTTCATCATTGAGAAGATCCATGTCATATCCTTCACCATTGATAACCAACGTATCAGGCTTGACCAATCCACCGAGTTGAACACACCTATCGGCATTCGACTCGATGATCTTCACTCCTTGTCCACTTGGTAACGCCCAGTCGGCACGAACAGAAAGTTTGCCTCCACCAATAATGACATGATGCTTGATAGCAGGATAATTATCTTTTCCAGAAA
>DCIW01000082.1:0-4506 GCA_002317225.1 Prevotellaceae bacterium UBA1716
CCGCAGATAGTAGGCATACGAGGGTCGTCCCAACCATTTACCACTCCTTCCTTCACGAGTACGAGAAGATTACGCTTTGAAAGAAGTATATGTGTGAGGTTAAGCTTGTTAAACTCAGTCTGACGAGGACGGTTGTCATCGAGTGGTTTATCGTTTCCTTCAGCAATCTTTGCCCAATCAACGAACAAGTCATAAAGTGGACGGTGACTTACGAACTCAAGAGTACAGAGCGAATGTGTAACGCCTTCCCAATAGTCGCACTGGCCATGAGTATAGTCGTACATTGGATAAGCGTTCCACTTGTTTCCAGTACGCCAATGAGGCATATTGAGAACACGATACATGATTGGATCGCGGAAGTGCATATTGTCACTTGCCATATCAATCTTTGCACGAAGAATCATCTTGCCTGGTTCGCATTCGCCGCTGTTCATGTATTCGAAAAGACGGAGACTCTCTTCGATTGGACGGTCACGATAAGGACTGTTTGTTCCTGGCTGAGTAGGAGTACCCTTCTGCTTTGCAATTTCTTCAGCAGACTGTTCGTCAACGTATGCCTTGCCTTCCTTGATAAGTTCGACAGCAAGATCCCAAAGCTTCTGGAAATAGTCTGAAGCATAAAGGATATCGCCCCACTTGAATCCAAGCCATTCGATATCACGCTTGATGGCTTCTACATATTCAGTATCTTCCTTTTGAGGATTTGTGTCATCCATGCGGAGGTTACAAACACCACCGTACTTCTGAGCCACACCAAAATCGAGGGCGATTGCCTTAGCATGACCTATATGAAGATAACCGTTTGGCTCAGGTGGAAAACGTGTCTGCATTCTTCCTCCATTCTTACCTTCGGCTAAATCTTTACGAATGATTTCTTCTACGAAACTTACAGATTCGTTCTTTACTTCTTCTTGTGTTTCAATACTCATAATTATATTGTAACGTATTACTAATTATATAATATAATGTGTTTCTTTTTGCAAAGTTAGTTCTTTTTTTCCGTTTCGTGATGTCTTTTTGCAATTATTTTGTAAAATACACGTCATTGTATTTGTGTTGATGCGAAATTTTATATACTTTTGCACAAAATTTGATAAAGAAATGAAAATTGTTATACTTGACGCATACACTGTTAACCCAGGTGACCTTTCGTGGGAAGCACTTGAAAAACTCGCAGATGTAGACATTTATGAACGAACGTCGCCCGATGATGTTATCTCTCGATGCAAGGGAGCGGAGATGGTATTGACCAATAAAGTTGTGCTCAATGCTGAAATTCTTTGTATGCTTCCACGACTCCAATATATCGGAGTGCTTGCAACTGGATATAATGTTGTCGACCTCGAACAAGCAACTCGACAGAATATCGTAGTAACAAATATTCCTGCTTACTCAACCGATAGCGTTGCACAGATGGTTTTCTGCCACCTTTTAAATATAGTAGGACGAGTGGACTATTATGCCAACGAAAACAGAAATGGTCGATGGAGCGAAAGCGAAGACTTCTGCTATTTGGATCATAATCTCTTCGAACTTCGAGGAAAGAAGATGGGTATTATCGGTCTTGGCAACACAGGTATGGCAACTGCAAAGATTGCTCTTGCATTCGGATTGAAGGTTTTTGCATACACAAGCAAGGATGAAGATGATTTACCTGATGGAATACATAAGGACGAACTTGATGACATCTTCGAAGAATGTGACATTATCTCCCTCCATTGCCCTCTCACCGAAGACACTAAGCATATCATCAACAAGAAGACTCTTCAGCAGATGAAATCTAATGCGATTGTCATCAATACGGGTCGTGGCCCACTTGTTAATGATGCAGAACTGGCAGAAGCCCTCAACGATGAAGAAATTGCTGCTTATGGAGCTGATGTTCTAACAGTCGAACCTGCACAAAAAAGCAATCCTCTTCTCAATGCAAAGAACTGCTACCTTACTCCTCATATCGCTTGGGCAACTATTGAAGCACGCGAAAGATTAATCAATACTTGCGTTGCAAATGTGAGTGCTTTCCTTGATGGAGAACCAATAAATGTGGTAAACGATTAGCATTACATATTGCAATCATTATACACCATAATCTTACAGAACGTTATCTTAATTGATGGCGTTCTTTCTTTTTGTTAATACCGGTTAGTGGTAAATATGTTTAGATTTTTTCCAATATTTTAATGCATTTACTACCTTTTATCTATGTTTATTGTAAAAAATAATAACTTTTTTGCATAAAATATTGCATTTGTGCTTGCAAAAAGAAATATAATTTGTAACTTTGCAACCGATTTGAGAAGGTATTAAGGTGTTATGCTTTCAAAAGTCAACGAAGAAGCCACAATACATGGCAAAAATAAAACAGACAAAACAACACAACAAAAGAAGCAACATTCACTTTTAGGATTGTTCTTTCAAAGCAAAACATTCACAATAACACAACATAAACAGCAAAAATTATGGTAAAACGTAATCTTGGTTTGTACAGTGCAGAAAACGAACACGATGCCTGTGGTGTCGGAATGGTCGTTAACGTTCATGGAGGCAAGAGTCACGAACTTGTCGACAACGCACTGAAAGTTCTCGAAAACATGGAACACCGAGGAGCCGAAACTCGCGACAAGACTGGTGACGGTGCAGGTATCCTCGTACAGATTCCACATGAGTTTATTCTTCTCCAAGGCATACCTGTTCCTGAAAAGGGACGATATGGTACTGGTCTTGTATTCCTTCCAAAGGACGAGAAGAAGCAGTCTGACATTCTTTCAATCATGATCGAAGAGATTGAGCGTGAAGGTCTCAATCTTATGCATCTTCGCAATGTGCCAACCAATCCTGAAGTTCTTGGTGTTGGTGCTCGTGATGTAGAGCCAGACATCAAGCAGATTTTCATTACAGGTGTATCAGAAGAAAACGTAGCAATTTTCGAACGTATATTATATAAGGTACGTAAGAAGATTGAAAATCGTATCGATGACGAAGACTTCTACATCTGTTCTCTTTCTTCAAAAGACATTATTTATAAGGGTATGTTGACTTCGGGACAACTCCGTCGTTACTTCCCTGACCTCTCAAATAATTACTTCACAAGTGGTCTCGCACTTGTTCACTCTCGTTTCTCAACTAACACATTCCCTAAGTGGAAACTTGCTCAGCCATTCCGCTTCCTTTGCCACAACGGTGAGATCAACACAATCCGTGGTAACCGCGGTTGGATGAAGGCTCGTGAAAGTGTGCTCTCAAGCCCTGCACTCGGCGATATCAAGGACATTCGCCCTATCCTTCAGGAAGATATGTCCGACTCTGCTTCGCTTGACAACGTGCTCGAGTTCCTCGTTATGTCAGGACTCTCACTTCCACAGGCAATGGCTGTTCTTGTACCAGAATCATTCAACGACAAGAACCCAATCACAGAAGATCTCAAGGCATTCTACGAGTACTACTCTATCCTTATGGAGCCATGGGATGGTCCTGCTGCACTTCTTCTTTCTGATGGTCGTTATGTATGTGGTATGCTCGATCGAAACGGTCTTCGTCCTTCACGCTACACACTCACAAAGGGCGGCATGATGATTGTTGCAAGTGAGGTTGGTGTTATGGATTTCGAACCTGGTGATGTTGTTTCAAAGGGACGTCTCAAGCCAGGTAAGATCATGATGATCGATACTCAGGAAGGCAAGATTTATTATGATGAGGAAATCAAGGCAAGTCTCGCAAGCGAGCATCCTTATCGCCAGTGGCTTAACGCAAACC
Source organism: Prevotellaceae bacterium UBA1716 (assembly GCA_002317225.1). GTDB lineage: Bacteria > Bacteroidota > Bacteroidia > Bacteroidales > Bacteroidaceae > Minthosoma. The sequence continues at coordinate 3,754 of DCIW01000082.1, forward strand.
GTATTCAGCTCGAAAAACTTAAGAGCGGTCGTAAGGTTGATAACTCTGTTCCTAACTTCGAACGCAAACTTATCAATTTCGGTTTCGGTCAGGAAGATATCGACAAGACTGTTGTTCCAATGGCTACTGCAGGTCAGGAACCAGTTGCAGCAATGGGTAACGACACTCCACTTGCAGTCATTTCTGACAAGCCACAGATCTTCTTCAACTATTTCCGTCAGCAGTTTGCTCAGGTTACTAACCCTGCCATCGACCCAATCCGTGAGGAACTCGTTATGTCTCTTACAGAATATATCGGTGCTGTAGGTACTAACATCCTTACTCCAGACGAGAGCAACTGTAAGATGGTTCGTCTTCCACAACCAGTTCTTACAAATACTCAGCTCGACATTCTCTGTAACATCAGATATAAAGGTTTCAAGACACAGAAACTTCCTATGCTCTTCGAAATCAGCAAGGGAGCAAGTGGACTTCGCCAAGCTATCGAAGACCTTTGCAAGGAAGCAGAAAAGAGTGTTGATGAAGGCGTAAACTATATCATCCTTTCCGATCGCGACATCGACGAAAAGCATGCTGCAATTCCTTCGCTCCTCGCAGTCAGTGCGGTTCACCATTACCTCATCAGCGTTCAGAAGCGTGTTCAGACAGCTCTTATCGTTGAGTCTGGTGAAATCCGTGAAGTTATGCACGCAGCACTCCTTCTTGGTTATGGTGCAAGTGCAATCTGTCCTTACATGACATTCGCAGTTCTTG
>DCIW01000082.1:4583-10095 GCA_002317225.1 Prevotellaceae bacterium UBA1716
AAGGCTGTTGACAAGGGTCTTAAGAAGATCATGTCAAAGATGGGTATTTCAACTATCCGTTCTTATCGTGGTGCAAAGATTTTCGAGTCCATTGGTCTTTCAGAAGATCTTCTCCGTCGCTACTTCGGAACAGAGATTTCTACAATTGGTGGTATCGGTATTCGTGATATCGCTAAGGATGCAATCGCACTTCACGATGAGGCGTTTAAGCCTGCTGAAATCAATGAGTTCCTTCCAAATAACGGTCTCTTCAACTGGCGTCGTGGTGGTATCGAGCATGCTTGGAACCCAGACACAATCGCTAACCTCCAGATTGCAACTCGCCTTGGTTCTTACAAGAAGTTCAAGGAATGGGCAGCAATGGTCGATAAGAAAGAGAATCCAATCTTCATCCGCGATTTCTTCGGTTATAAGAAGGCTGCAACCCCTACTCCACTCGAGGAAGTTGAATCAGCAGAAAGCATCGTTAAGCATTTCGTTACAGGTGCGATGTCATTCGGTGCACTCTCAATCGAGGCACATGAAGCACTTGCCCTTGCAATGAATAAGATTGGTGCTCGTTCAAATACTGGTGAAGGTGGTGAAGATAACGAACGTTACCATAAGGAAGTGAATGGCATTTCACTCTCTTCAAAGACAAAGCAGATTGCATCAGGTCGTTTCGGTGTTACAGCCGAGTACCTCGTGAATGCAGAAGAAATACAGATTAAGGTGGCACAAGGTGCTAAGCCTGGTGAAGGTGGTCAGTTGCCTGGTTTCAAGGTAAATAAGATTATTGCCAAGACTCGTAACGCCATTCCTGGAATCTCACTTATCTCTCCTCCACCTCATCACGATATCTACTCTATCGAGGACCTTGCTCAGCTTATCTTCGATATGAAGAACGTGAATCCAACTGCCGCAGTATCAGTCAAGTTGGTTGCTGAAAGTGGTGTCGGCACAATTGCTGCCGGTGTTGCTAAGGCAAAAGCAGACCTCATCGTTATCTCTGGTGCTGAAGGTGGTACTGGTGCTTCTCCAGCAAGTTCTATGCGATTTGCAGGTATCTCGCCTGAAATCGGTCTTGCAGAAGCTCAGCAGACTCTCGTGATGAACGGTCTCCGTAATCAGGTTCGCCTCCAGACCGATGGTCAGCTCAAGACTGCTCACGATGTCATCATGATGGCTATGCTTGGTGCAGATGAGTTCTCATTCGGTACTCTCCCACTCATCGTTCTCGGATGTGTTATGATGCGTAAGTGTAACACTAATACTTGTCCAGTCGGTGTTGCAACTCAGGATGAACGTCTTCGTGCTCGCTTCACAGGTAAGGCTGAATATGTTGAAAACTTCTTCATGTTCCTTGCAGAGCAGGTTCGCGAATATCTCTCAGAAATCGGTGTTAAGAGCCTTAAGGAAATCATCGGTCGCACAGATCTCATCGAAGTTAAGGCTGCTGCTCCTGAAAGTAAGCAAAGCACAATCGACTTCACTCGTCTTCTCCACAAACCAGAGACTGATAAGCCACTCTATTGGGATCGTGGTGCATTCACAAAGGTTGAAGGTGTTAAGGATGAAGAAATTATCAAGGCTTGCGAACGTGCAATCGAAGATAAGGAAGAAGTCAACCTCGACTATGCAATCAAGAATACAGACCGTGCGGTAGGTACAATGCTCTCGGGTGTTATTGCTAAGAAATATGGTGAAGCAGGTCTTCCAGATGGAACAATCAACATCAAGTTCAAGGGTTCTGCAGGTCAGTCATTCGGAGCATTCTGTATGAAGGGCGTTACCCTCAAGCTCGAAGGCGAAACCAACGACTATTTCGGTAAAGGACTTTCAGGTGGTCGCATCTCAATCCTTCCTCCAGCTCGTCGCGGTGAAGACTTCGTTGCTGAAGACAATATCATCGCAGGTAACACAGGTCTCTACGGTGCAACAACTGGTGAACTCTACGTAAACGGTCAAGTAGGTGAACGTTTCGGTGTACGTAACTCAGGTGCGATTGCCGTAATCGAAGGTGCCGGTGATCACTGTTGCGAATACATGACTGGTGGTCGTGTGGTAGTTCTCGGTGAAACAGGTAGCAACTTCGCTGCAGGTATGTCGGGTGGTGTCGCATACGTTTGGGACAAGAACCACAACTTCGACTTCTTCTGTAACATGGATATGGTTGAAATCAACCTTGTTGAGGAAGCTTCATACCGCAAGGAACTCAAGGAACTTATCCGCAAGCATTATCTCTACACAGGTTCACCTCTCGCAGGCAAGATGCTCGATGATTGGAACCATTACGTTGAAGAATTCGTACAGGTAGTTCCTATCGAATACAAGCGAGTTCTTGAAGAAGAGAAGATGGCAAAACTTCAGCAGAAGATTGCGGATATGCAAAGAGATTATTAGAGCCCCCCAGCCCCCCAAGGGGGAGGCCATCCGGAGAGTATTCTCTTTGATGGATGCAGGTTCTAATAGTACAAAAGTGATATTATAATATAGTAATAATATATAGGCTATCCACCCCCAACCGGATGGCCGCCCCCTTGGGGGGTCGGGGGGCTCTATATGGGAAATCCTAAAGCATTTCTAACTGTACCTCGCAAAGAGGCTGGTTACAGACCTGTTCACGACCGTATTCACGATTTTGGTGAGGTGGAACAGACACTCAACACAAAAGACCGCCAGGAACAGGCAAGCCGCTGTATGGACTGCGGTGTACCTTTCTGCCACTGGGCTTGTCCGCTCGGTAACAGAGATCCAGAATGGAACGATGCACTTTACCATGGTGAATGGGAAAAGGCATATAAGATATTGAAGAAGACTAATGACTTCCCTGAATTTACAGGACGTATCTGCCCTGCCCTCTGCGAGAAGTCTTGTATCCTCTACCACACTACAGGCGAAGCTGTTACAAACCGCGAAAACGAATGTGCCATTGCTGAACGTGCATTCCTTGAGGGTTATGTGACTATCGAACATCCTGAGCGTAATGGTAAGAAGGTTGCAGTTATCGGTGGTGGTCCTGCAGGTCTTGCTGCTGCTAACCAACTCAACTACAAGGGATATGAAGTGACAGTATTCGATAAGAACGAAGCTGCCGGTGGTCTTCTCCGCTATGGTATTCCAAACTTCAAGCTCAACAAGAAGATTATTGATCGTCGTATCAATGTGATGGAGCAAGAAGGTGTGAAGTTCGTTTACAACGCTTCCATTTCACTTGAAAAACTCGCTGCTAAAGACTTTACAGGCGAAAACGAAATAATCCAAGGTTTCGATGCATATGTTGTTTCGACAGGTACACCTGAGGCTCGTGACCTCAAGGCACCAGGAAGAGAACTCAAGGGCATTCACCTTGCCCTTGAACTTCTCGGTCAGCAGAACCGCGTACTTGCAGGTATGGAGTTCTCAAAGGAAGATCGTGTAACAGCAAAAGGCAAGAAAGTTCTCGTGATTGGTGGTGGTGATACAGGTTCCGACTGTATCGGTACAAGTCATCGTCAGGGTGCTAAGTCTGTCACTCAGATTGAGATTATGCCTAAGCCTCCTGTAGGTCACAACGACTCTACTCCATGGCCTAATTGGCCAGTCATCCTCAAGACTACTTCGAGTCATGAAGAAGGATGTGATCGTCGTTGGTTGCTCAACACAAACCGCTTCATCGATAATGGTAAGGGTCATGTGAAAGGTGTTGAAGTAGAAGGCGTTATCTGGGAACCAAACCCAGAAGGTGGTCGTCCAATCATGAAACTTGATGGTAACAAAGAGATTATCGAAGCTGATATCGTATTCCTCGCAATGGGATTCATCAAGCCACAGCAACCACAGTTCCCTGAGAATGTATTCATTGCCGGTGATGCTGCTTCAGGAGCAAGTCTCGTAGTACGTGCCATCGCTTCCGGACGTAAGATTTCAGAACAGATTGATGCTTATTTCAAGAAGTAATATTCACCATAAGTGATTAATGATAAAAAGAAAGTAGGGCCCTCCAACGAGTCCTACTTTTTCATTTATCATATTCAAATGGAAGCCAATATCTTATTCTGATATAAGCAAATAACTTATTCAAATATAAGCAAATAATTTATTCAAAAGGAAGCAAATAACCGATTGTGAAGTTGAGCTTATCCTGTCGCGATTTGTATCCGTTGTTCACATAATGATTTGTCAAACCACGTGAATAAGTGAAACTAAGGTTGACATCGTAGATACGAGTTGTGAAACCAAACTCTGCTGAGATATTAGTACGTTTAGGCCATTGGTTGTGCCCATATTGCTGAGTCTCATGATAAGGATCGTCGTACCAACAACCATCTATAATGTCATAATATCTGTTGTGCTCTGTATATTGTCCATGGAGAGCGATATTGAAACCAACACCTGCAAATGGAGCAATACTAACCTTATGTGATAAAGGAATACGATAAGTCGCATGAAGAGGGAAATTAAGGTCTACTTCGGTGAAATCATCAAACTGCTTCTCCTTCACATACGAACTATTTGAAATGTAAATTTCGCACGCAATACCAGTTCTCAAACCTAATCCCCACTTGAAACAAGGTTGATACATAAATCCAAAACTGAAACCATGGAGTCTCTTTCCTGGTTCACCGAAGAAATTCTCCTTTACAGGTCCGTCGTCATATTGAGTTTCCCAAACTTTGTTCTGATATCCAAAGAAGAATGAAACAGGAGATTCTTGATATCCACCATTAAACAGATTCATCTCTCGAGCCTGCATTGGAGCATCGTATTCATATTGCTGACTTTGCTGATATTGAGTAGCAGGAGCATCATCCCTACCACCACCAATCTGCCAGTCATCATTATTCTGGGCAAATGCAAAAGTTGCAGATGCAAGCAACATAGTTGCCATAAAATATCTTTTCATCATAATCTTTTTGTTTATATTTGTGCTGCAAAGTTACTCATTATTCTTAAAAGAACAATAGGAAATACGATAAAGAACATAGGATTTTTCATAATGAACGATAAAATGTAAAACATTTATACATAAATAAGTATTCGTTAGAAGATAATTTACTATATTTGCACTCAAATCTAAAAATGAAAAGCAAAATGAAAAAGGCTCTTCCGTTATTATCGCTCCTGTCGATAGCAAACCAAGGATTTGCTCAGACTGACCAACGCCCCAATATAGTCTACATCATGACCGATGACCATACCGAACAAATGATGTCGTGCTATGGTAACAGTCCGATAAAGACTCCAAACCTCGACCGTCTTGCAAATGAAGGGTTGCTCTTTCGTCAGAGTTTTGTGGCAAACTCTTTGAGTGGGCCTTCACGAGCATGTCTTATGACGGGAAAACATTCGCATAAGAATGGTTTCACGAACAACGAACATGGAGTGTTTGATGGTTCGCAGCAGACTATGCCTAAGTTGATGCAAGCGGCTGGTTATCAAACTGCTCTCATTGGGAAGTGGCATCTTGTGAGCAAACCGACCGGATTCGATTTTTATGATATTCTTCAAGGTCAAGGCGAATATTATAATCCACTTTTCCTTCATGATGATG
>DCIW01000265.1 GCA_002317225.1 Prevotellaceae bacterium UBA1716
AGTACGATTCGATGTAGTCGCCCACCTTTTTCGATTGAGCAGCCGCATTCGTACTGAACATCAAAAGTATCAAAATAAGAATCATAGTCAGGTAATTTGTGCAAAGTTAACTATTTTATTCATAAAAATACCAATTTCACCTTATTTATTATGTATAATATCGTATCTTTGCATAAAATCAAATTCATACTTATGAAAAAAACTATCCTACTTATCGCAACATTCTTCGCGATGCTCCAAGGCTTTGCCGCAAACCCTAAACCATTTGTAATTCCCGAAGTGAAAGAATGGCAAGGTGCAGAAGGCTCCATAACAATAAGTAATTCATCACGTATTGTCATCGCTAAGGACAAGGTTCAACTCCGTAGCGTAGCCGAACAACTCGCTGCTGATTGGGCGGCTATGTTCGGGCAGAAACTCCCTATCGTTGTTGGCAAAGCTAAAGCACAAGATATACAGCTTACACTTCTCGGTGCCAAGAAGATGGGTGCAGAAGCATATACCATGCAAGCAACTGACAAGGTCGTACTCTCTGCATCCACTCAGACTGGTCTTTACTGGAGCACACGAACCCTCCTGCAGATTGCCGAACAGAGTGAGCAGCATGCCATCCCATGCGGTATGCTGAAGGACGAACCTGAATATGCAATGCGAGGATTTATGATTGACTGCGGTCGAAAGTATATCCCGATGGATTATCTCCAGAACCTCGTGAAGGTGATGGCATATTATAAGTTGAACACGCTTCAGGTTCACTTGAATGACAATGGTTTCAAGCAGTATTTCCAAGATGATTGGGACAAGACTTATTCGGGTTTCCGACTTGAAAGCGACACTTATCCTGGACTTGCTTCGGAAGATGGACATTATGGTAAGAAAGAGTTTCACGACTTTATCTTAACATCTGCAAACCAGTGTGTTGAGATTATCCCAGAGATTGATGCTCCTGCCCATACACTTGCATTCTCACAGTATAAGAAGGAACTTGGAAGCAAAGAATATGGAATGGACCACATGGACCTTTTCAATCCTGAGACATACAATTTTCTCGATGCACTCTTCAAGGAATATCTTGAAGGTCCAGACCCTGTATTCTGTTGTCCACGAGTACATATCGGAACAGACGAATATTCCAATCGCGACTCTGTCGTTGTGGAGAAGTTCCGCTACTTCACCGACCGATATATTAAATATGTAGAAGGATTTGGTAAGCAGGCACTTGTATGGGGTTCGCTCACTCATGCAAAAGGCAAGCAGCCAGTCAAGGTGAAGGATGTGCTTATGAGTATGTGGTCGAATGGTTATGCAGAACCTGAAGAGATGAAGAATCTTGGTTATCAGATGATTTCCATTCCTGATGGTTATGTTTATATCGTTCCTGCAGCGGGTTATTATTATGATTATCTCAACGACCAGTTCTTGTATGATGGATGGACTCCTGCCAATGTGGGTGGAAAAGTCTATGCAGAACGTGACAAGCAGATTCTTGGAGGTATGTTTGCGGTTTGGAACGATCACTGTGGCAATGGAATCAGCGTGAGCGACATACATCATCGCCTCTTCCCTGCAATGCAGACTATCTCTGCTAAGTGTTGGACTGCCAGCAAGGTAACTGTTCCTTTTGACGAATGGAATAGCAAGCGCAAACAACTTAGCGAGGCTCCAACGGTAAACGAACTCGGTCGTTATCTCAAGTCTGCGGGAACAATAGTTGAGAAAGATGTGCTTAAGGCAAATGAGACAGATACAGAGCATGATTTCATCGGATATAATTATCGAGTTTCGTTCACTCTTGATGCTGCTAATGAAGCACTTGGCACAGTTCTCCTTTCATCTTCTCGCAGCACATTCTATTTGAGCGATCCTGTAGGTGGATTCCTCGGTTTCAGTCGTGATGGCTATCTTTACACTTTCAAGTATAAGATTCATCCAGGAACCTCTCACACATATACCATCGAAGGTGATAACAAAGCCACTCGACTCTTTATCGATGGCAAGCAGGTTGAGGAACTCAACACCGAACCTCGTTGGTATGCTAAGGATGGAAAGGGACGAATGTTTATCGTGAAGACTCTTGTATTCCCATTGCAGAAGTCAGGCAATTTCAAGAGTAAGGTCAGCAACTTGAAAGTTGAGCAGTTGTAAAAAGTCATAACGTAAAACACAACGAATATATGGAATATTTGTCTCAAGAATGTTATGACAAACTTGTGGCGGAGTTGGACGAACTCATTAATGTAGAACTCCCACGAGTGAAGAACGAACTGGTCGAAGCGCGTGAGAAGGGAGATCTCAGCGAGAACTTCGAATATCATGCTGCAAAACGAGAGCATGGCAGACTTCTTGGCAAAATACGATTCAAGCAAAAAGTCCTGCATTTTGCAAGGGTATTGGACACCTCCAATCTCGAAGGCGATATAGTAGGGTTGTTTCGTAAGGTTGAAATTACCAATCTCAGCAACAATTCCAAGATGGCATATACCATTGTCAATCCTCATGAGGCGAATCTCAGAGAAGGCAAGTTGTCGATTAAATCTCCAATCGCAGAAGCCTTATTAGGCAAGAAAAAGGATGATGTGGTCGAGGTGACTGTTCCTGCGGGCATCATCAAACTTAGGATTGACAATATCTCCATCTGAATAGCCATTGCTAAACGTGCAGATATAATTGTCTAACAAACAGGAATCAAGAACACAAAGGCAAGGACATCGTTCCTTTGTTAGTGTTCGAACTTAAATTATTTATCATTATTCCTTAATATAAATATGTATTATCTTAATCGTATTATACTCTTATTTTTTTTAGCCTTTTATTGTAATCTGATCAATGCGCAGACTATAGTGAAAGGCGACATGAACGACGATGGGAATGTATCAATGACTGATGTGTCTGAAGTGGTGGCAACTGTACTCGGAACAAGGGCCTTACAGACAATAAGCACAGAATCAAACAGTTCCACACCTATTTGCTATAATGCTGCAGACTACGGTGTTTTGCCAACCAACGCTGATAACACTGCCCCACTCCAAACCCTCATTAACAAAGTGGCCGAACAGGGCGGAGGTTTTATCTTTATTCCGAAAGGCACTTACAACTTCAAGAAAAGTGGGAAAACCATGTTTGCCGGGAGATATCCTTATTCGATAGCCCACAAGAGCAACGTGAGCATTATCGGAGCTGGTCAGGAGGTCACAATACTGAAGCAGATAGACGACGGGCCTTACATAATGTTCGGTCATTGCGGCACAACAGAAAATGTTATAAAGAATTGCCATTTCGCCGACTTTTCAGTCGATGCATATAGCACGGGAAACTTGAATAAAGTGTATGGCAAGGCGTTCTTTTTCCAATTCGTAGAAAATTGTGTCTTTCGCGATCTTACACTCAAAGGCACAATTGCAACGGCTATGGGAATCGACTTCCTCAACAAAGTCACCATCGACCATATTAACTGTATTGATTGTGGCAGAACATTTACTGGTTTGCAAGGTGGCACTTCGGGTATTGGAATTGGTACAGGCGGATGGGAAGAAGAAAACTATACTATCACCAACTGTGTTTGCGAAGGATGTGGTCAGTACGGAATATTCATTGAGAATCAATATATCCGTGGTTGGACAGGTGGTTCGCACGGATATTCCAACGGAGTTGTGATTGCCAACAACATCGTCCGAAACGGTCTCAATAAAGGAATTGGCATTCGTGGTGGCAAGCATGTGATTGTGGCAAACAACAATATCTACGGCAATACTCTTGATGGCATTTTTCTCGATAGCAACTGTATAGACGTAACTGTTTCGAACAATAATATCATGAACAATTCGGGATGTGGTATTAAGGCAGAAATGCTTGAAAGCAAATATGTTACTTTCCAACATAACACTATCACAGAAAACGAAGGCGACGGTATAAGGATTGAAAATGGCACAAAAGCCAAAAATGCCACAATTATTGACCAACGCCTCATAACAATAAGAGACAATAACATACACAACAACACATTAAAATCCATCAACATCACAGCCGACATTCAATCACCAATCATCATAAATAATGTCTGCATCGGCAACTCTGGCTACAATTACGGTTCGAGCAACACCCTTATCAACCAAAACAATATTGAACAGTAGCAAGTGATTGGAAAGACAAGTTGCAGAAAAGATACTTTTCCTATAGTAATGTGAAAGTTTTCACATAAAGGAATGAAAGCTTTCACATAAGGACGTGAAAGCTTTCATTGCTAAGCGTGAAAAGAAAGGGGAAATATTATTTCTTCTTAAATGGGCGGTCCATGTATTCGCGGATTTGGCGTATGATGGAGCGGATTTCATCATTCATTTCATCTCTTGAGTAAGTGCCGAAGAATGTAATTCCGCCTTTAGCATTCGTAGCATAGATGTGGCAATATGGGTAATTGCCATCTACGTTCTTGTTGTCTTCATACTGTCGGTTGGCTGTCCATACGATACCTAATTTCTCTACCAAGTCGGTGAGTCCTTCTTTGTAACCAGCAGGGATAGGGACTGCTTTATCTGAAAAACCTTCGTTGGACGTAGAGTCGTAAACTTCTCTCGAAAGTTTGAATGTGCCATCAAGCATTTTCATCTCGTCGTATATGTAGAGTATGCCATCTCCTTCGGAATAATCAAGCTTCATACGATCAATCTGCCGGAATTCATCTGGCACGATAAAAGCACTATCCCCATTGGCAATGAGGACATCGCGAACATAACGGAAAAGTTCGATGCCAAAGGGATCTCGAGGAAAGTTATTGATAGTGTATCTCAGTTCCTCACCACTCGCATACTTAGCCCTGAAATATGATGGCTGAAACTCAGCAGGCAGTCCTGCAGTAACGTCGTAGAGTCCATTGAGAGACTCCAGATTATGTTTCTTAATAAGGTTCTGGAGTTCTTTTGCCACATCAGTTCCCACAGTTGCAGCATGATTGTTGCACGAGAGTGAGAACTTATCATCGCCGGCTGGTTCGAGTTTGACATCATATCCACGGTCGAAAATATTATCGTACACACCTGGTTGGATGTAGAAGTATACACTGAGCGACTTGAGCTCGGTACTCTTTATCGGAGCACATTGAGTTCGTTGTCTTTTGTGTTCGCCACATGAGGCTATCTCTTTCTGCGAAGAGCACTTGAATATACTCATAATACTCATTATAATTGTTATTATCATTCTGAAATGTTGCATAACCATCTTCATTTTGTTAATGTCATTTGCTTTTAATGGATTTCACTTGCAAAAGTACAACATGATTTTTATTTTACAAAATATTAGGGCATAAATTTACTTTTTTCAGTAATAGATACAAGAGGTTACGGTAGTTTTTGTATCTTTGCAAGGAAAATATAAACTGATACAATAATTGATACTAACATTTATGAAAAGAGTATTATTCATTCTGCTTGCAATGGTTTCTATCTTCGCATCAGCACAACCAACGCTCGAGCGAAAAGGCAGTACCGCCCATATCGTGGCTAATGGAAAACCCATGCTGATGATCGGCGGTGAGATGGGTAATTCGTCGGCTTCGACTCTTGAGGATGTCCAGAGACATTTTTCATATTTGCACCGACTCGGACTTAATACCGTACTCGCTCCTGTTACTTGGGAACTTATTGAACCTGAAGAGGGAAAGTTTGACATGACTTCGCTCGACAATATTCTCACCGAAGCACGTAAGAACGAACTTAAGGTGGTGCTTCTCTGGTTTGGAGCTTGGAAGAACAGTATGAGTTGTTATGCTCCCGAATGGTTCAAGCGTGATACAAAGCGTTTTCCACGTGCCCATACAATGAACGGAAAACCTGTGGAAGAGGCAAGTTCGCTCAGCAAGAATGTGCTTGAAGCTGACAAGCGTGCCTTCTGTAAGATAATGGAGTATCTGCGCGACAACGACAAGCAGCAGACTGTCATCATGATGCAGGTGGAAAATGAAATCGGTATGATCGAAGTGCCTCGAGATTATTCGGCTGATGCCACTAAATTGTATAAAAGTGCTGTACCTAAATCACTTAACGATTATCTCCAAAAGAACAAGAAATCGCTACATCCGTATATAGCGGAAAAGATGAAGGCGAATGGTGGAAAGACTTGGTCAGAAATGTTTGGTGATGATATTTATACAGAAGAGATATTTCAGACATGGACTTATGCATCTTATGTTCAGCAACTTGCAGAAGCGGGACGGAAGATATACAATATGCCTATGTATGTGAATGTGGCCCTCAATAGTCGCGGTCGCAAACCAGGACAATATCCTTCGGGTGGTCCACTCGCACATCTTATCGACATTTGGCATGCTGCCGCTCCAGCAATCGACGTACTTGGAGTGGACATTTACGATAAGGGATATAAGGACTGGGTGGCAAAGTACCACCTTCCAAACAATCCGCTGTTCATCCCAGAAATCCGCCTCGAAGACAAAGATGCGATGTATGCACTTTATGCCTTCGGGCATCACAGCGCAATGGGATTCTGCCCTTTCAGCATTGAGGATTATCCGTTATATATTAATAATGTAGGTAATGACATGAGTGGGATGGACCTTTCGCAAGATGACCAACTCAATGCGTTCTCCGCTAAGCAAGAAAAACTCTCGCCCATTGCCGCTTGCTATCGTATGCTACGTCAGGCAGAACCGTTGATTATCAAGCGCCAAGGCACAAAGGATATGGAGGGAGTTCTACTTACGAATGAGGAGCGAACACAAGATATCATCACTCCTGATGGCATCAAACTGACTGTGAAACATAGTTATTCGCTCGGTTGGGAACCGGGTTCGAAAGAAGAAGTATGGCCTGAGGCTGCATGTATCATCCTGCTACTTGGAAAGGAAGATTATCTCGTAATCGGTAGCGGTGTGGTCATCACTTATTCGGATGACAAGGATGCGAGAGTAGGACTTGCAAAGTGCGAACTGGTCAACATCGAGGACGGCAATTTGAAGATAAAACGACATCTCAGTGGTGACCAGACTCATCAAGGACGTCATGTCCGCATTCCTGTGGGACAATTCGAAATGCAGCATTTCAGATTGTACAAGTATTAATGAAAAGGTAATAAGACGAGAGGATAGGAGGTTTTATACATCACTAAATATTAATCAATTAAATAATTTACTTGTTTATGAAAAAGATTTTGAACTTTGCTTTTGCGATTTCCCTTGTAAGTTTGGGAGCATGTACTAACTCAAATGTAAACGGCAACAGCGATGGTGCTGATTCGCTCAATAGTGATTCGGCTCAGATGACAAATGAGATTGCTCAAAATGTTGTGGATGACATTAAATTCGCTTCGCCTGACTTGGCACTTTTTGACTTGCACGGACAAGTGAAGACCTGTGCCTATTCAAGTAATTCGTGCGATAAGGACGGAAACGTGAAAGGCAATTACGATCTTGAAGAGAGAAACTATGTTTTCGACAATGATGGATTCATCGACGTGAAATCCAAGGAGTTGTCATGGAGAATGAACGATCCAAAATTGGAACGTAATGACAGTAAGCAGATTAAAAAAGCATCATGGTATGTAAGCGATTTCGGTTGTGATGTATATGAGGAATACACTTATAACAAACTCGGTTTGGTTGCTACAGCGGACAAGACTGGTATTGAAAACGTGGAGAGCATCAAGTACGAATACGATGCAGACAAGTTGGTGAAGACTGTAAGCGAAAGTGCTGGAGAAGGTTCGGTATTTCGTACTGTCAGAACTTATAAGATCATGGATGAGGACTCGAAAGGCAACTGGACTCGCCGTTTCATAAAGGAAGAAATGGAAATGGGTAATGACGATGGAAGTGGCAAGTATGAACTTCTCGAGACTAATTATCTTTTAGAAGAGCGTAACATCGTTTATTACGAATAGACTCCGGAATCTATGAAGGTGGTAGTGGCATTTGATTCGTTCAAGGGTTGCATCTCGGCCGAAGAGGCTTGTTGTGCAGCTGCTGAGGCAATTCGTAATGAGTGGCATGATGCTGAAGTGGTGGCAATTCCGCTGAGCGACGGAGGCGAAGGACTCGTGGATTGTGTCAGCAAGATGATGAATGTCACTAAGGTCAGTTTCAAAGCGCATGGTCCCCTTATGGAGATTATTGATGCCACTTATGCTCTATCTTCCGATGGCAAAAAGGCTTATATGGAGATGGCAGCCACAAGTGGACTCACCCTCGTGCCACATGACAAGCGAAACCCTCTGCTAACAACCACCTATGGTGTGGGCGAAATGATTGCCGATGCTATCAAACGGGGTTGCACAGAAATCGTGATGGGAATAGGCGGAAGCGCCACTTGCGATGGAGGCAAAGGTATGATTCAAGCTCTTATTGATGCTAATCTCTTGTCCCCCACCCTCAGCAATCCTGCATCCTTCAGTAATCCTACTTCACCAACATTTAATTCTCTATCTGTCAATATCACAGTTGCTTGCGATGTCAGCAATCCTCTTTACGGAGAGAATGGTGCTGCATATATCTTTGGTCCTCAGAAAGGAGCATCAACAGAAGATGTGAAAGTGCTTGATGACCGCTTGCGAACCTTTGCTCGTGAAACAGAAAATGCAGGCATCGCCACTCCCCAACTTGCCAACTATCCCGGTGCTGGTGCTGCGGGCGGACTTGGTTACGGACTCATGGCTTATCTCGGTGCAGAACTCAAGTCGGGCATCGATATCATTTTGGACATAACTCATTTTGATGAGCGTATCAACGATGCAGACCTTGTCATTACTGGTGAAGGTAAATCTGATGCACAGACTCTGATGGGGAAAGTACCGCATGGAGTACTCAAGAGATGTAAGGCCAAATCAATACCAGTTTGGCTCTTGTCAGGAGCTATTGATGACTCGAATGGTGAACTGCAAAAGAATTTTGATTTCATCAGCAGTATCAACGAAGGCGATGACCGACCTCTTAACATTCTGATGCAACGCGATGTGGCAAAAGAGAACATGAAGAATCGGTTGGTCTCTCTGAAGAAGATATCCATTACATAAGAAATGTAAGAAAGCCTCGATGCGTATTGTGAATAAATAAATCTGAATACCTACATACTGAATCATCTACTTTATGCTAAAGAAACTCCTCTACTTTATATCTGTCCTTCTCATTCCGAGTACGCTATCAGCACAAAAACTTGGGAATCCGATTATAAATCACATGTACACAGCCGACCCTTCAGCACATGTGTTCAACGATACGCTATGGGTGTATCCGAGTCATGACAAGGATGATGCACCGAGTTTCAATATGGAGGATTACCACGTATTCAGTACTACCGACCTGAAGCATTGGAAGGATCATGGGGTTATCTTCAATCCTATCAAGGACACTAAGTGGGCAAAGGCAATGGCTTGGGCTCCCGATTGCATCTATCGCAATGGGAAATACTACCTCTACTACCCTACCGACCAAAAGCATATTGGTGTGGCAGTGGCTGATCGCCCAGATGGTCCTTTCACCGACCCACTCGGACATCCTCTCATTTCGATTGACAGTCCAGGGGTGATTTGCGATAGAGACTTTATCGACCCTTGCGTTTTCTTGGATGATGATGGCAAGGCGTATCTCTTTATGGGACAGAACACTGTATGCTGCATCTGTCTCAATGATGATATGATTTCGTATGATGGTAAGGTTCATATCATTGAAGGTGCAGAAGGTTTCTTCGAGGCAATTTGGGTGCATAAGCGTGGTGGAAAATATTATATGTCTTATTCCACAAGTCCTTTCAATGGCAGTCAGCCTATGATTGCATATTGCACAAGCGATTCGCCTCTTGGGCCATACAAATACCAAGGCATTATCCTCGACCCAGTGAATAGTGGAACCAACCATCACTCATTTGTCAACTATAAAGGACAAGACTATCTCTTCTACCATACTGCAGATTTGAGCAAGTCGCTCAACGATGGTTTTCACAATGGAGTTCGCCGTTCCATCTGTTGCGATTCTCTCTTTTACAATGCTGATGGAACTGTGCAAAAAGTGAAACCCACTCTCGACTCTTCAAGACTCCTGATGAACGATGTTCCTGCAAGTCGTCGGGAGGAATTGGTGGAAGCAAGCATTCGGACTACTAATTTCAAAAGCAAGAAGTACATTCTTTCGGCAGATGACTCTCGCAAAACTCTCCAATCACTTATCAATCAATGTTCTGCCGATGGTGGAGGCATAGTTGTCGTTCCTTCGGGAAGTCATTATATGGATGGTCCACTCGAACTGAAAAGTAATGTGAATCTTCACTTGAATGATGGTGCCGAATTGAAGTTCAGCAGCAATCCCGACGATTATCTTCCTCCCGTTCTCACTCGATGGGAAGGCACCGAACTATATGGTCGCAGTTCGATGATTCACGCTGAAGGTCAACAAAATATAGCCATAACGGGCGATGGTTCTGCCACAATAAATGCCAACGGAAGTGAGATGGCGAAATGGGGAATGCCAATGGGTGTCAGCGAGTTTAAGGAGATAATTCATGGTACTCATGGAGAAACTCCTGAGAAGTCTGACCAAGAGCGATTGAGGCAGTTGGGCAACGATCTCACTCCCGTTTCTGAACGTGTGTTTGGGAAAGGCACTTTTCTGCGTCCTTGTGCTATCGAACTCAATAAATGCCAAGCAATTCTCATCGATGGCATCTCGCTTAAGGACAGTCCGTTCTGGTGCATTCACCCTCTTTATTGCGAGGATGTGATTGTACGTAATGTGACTATCGATTCTCATTTCCCAAACAATGATGGTTGTGATCCCGAATCGAGCAGTCGTGTGCTTATCGAAAACTGCACTTTCCGCACTGGCGATGATGCAGTTGCTATCAAATCGGGACGAGATGCAGATGGAAGACGAGTGAATCGTCCTTCGGAGAATATTATCATTCGCAATTGCAAGTTCTTCAGCGAATGCAACGGACTGTGTATTGGTTCGGAGATGTCGGGTGGAGTGCGTAATGTCTTTATGCACAACATCGAGATTGGTAATGTGAAAAACGCTTTGCTCTTCAAGTCCAATCTTGATCGTGGAGGATTCATTGAGTCGGTGTTTGTCGATTCGATAAATATAGGTAATTGTGCGGGAGCAGTTTTGCGTTTTGAGACTAACTACTTCGGTTATCGTGGTGGCAATTTCCCCGCTCGCTATTCCAACTTCCATATCAGCAATGTGGATGCACTTTCTTCGGATGCGTATGCTATCTATTATGATGGAAATGAAGAAGAACCAATAAGCGATATTATGGTGGATAATCTCCGCATCTCGAAGGCAGCACATCCATACTACCTTTTCAAGACACAGAATTGTTCGTTCAATAATACATTTGTTGGAAAGAAGAAGATTCCTCTCCATCCAAAGGAAAGTAAGAAACGCAGACAATGCGATGTGTGGTAAAGAGAAAGGTTTTGTGGCAATTAATTGTGTAAACGAAAACATTTGCGTACCTTTGCACGAAATTTCGTAAAGGTATATTTTTTTATAGACAACAAATATGGTTTCAGTTGACGGATTGGCTGTTGAGTTTGGTGGCGACACCCTCTTCAGCAATGTAACTTTCTCAATAAATGATGGCGATCGCATCGCTTTGATGGGCAAGAATGGAGCGGGCAAATCTACACTCCTAAAGATTCTTGCAGGAGTTCGCAAACCTACTCGTGGTTCGGTTTCTGCTCCTAAAGACACAGTTATTGCCTACCTTCCACAGCACTTGATGACTGAGGACGGGCGAACTGTGTTCGAAGAGACATCTCTCGCCTTTGCCCATCTTCGCGAGATGGAACAGGAGATTGAAGAGATGAACAACCAACTTGCCACTCGCACCGACTATGAGAGCGACGACTATATGGCTCTTATCGAGAAGGTTGCCACAATGAGCGAGAAGTTTTATGCTATCGATATGACTCACTTTGAGGAAGATGTGGAGAAGACTCTTCTCGGTCTTGGTTTTGAACGTACCGACTTCGACCGACAGACTTCCGAGTTTTCTGGTGGATGGCGAATGCGTATCGAACTTGCCAAACTCCTTCTCAAGAATCCTGATGTACTCCTTCTTGATGAGCCTACCAATCACCTTGACATTGAGTCGATTGGTTGGTTGGAAGACTTCCTCGTTCAAAATGGGAAGGCAGTCGTTGTCATTTCTCACGACCGCAAGTTTGTGGACAATATCACTACACGCACCATCGAGGTTACAATGGGACGCATCTACGATTACAAGGCATCCTACTCGCAGTATCTCCAACTTCGTGCCGAACGGCGTGCCCAACAGCAGAAGCAATATGATGAGCAGCAGAAGATGATTCAAGAGACTCGCGACTTTATCGAACGCTTCAAAGGCACATATTCCAAGACCTATCAAGTGCAGAGTAAGGTGAAGATGCTTGAAAAACTCGAACTCGTTGAGGTGGATGAAGAAGACACATCTCGCCTTCGCCTCAAATTCCCTCCTGCACCTCGTTCGGGCACTTATCCTGTCATCATGGATGGTGTCGGAAAGACATTTCCTTCACGCCTCGATCCTTCTGTAACAAAGACTATCTTCCAAAACTGCTCGCTCACAATTGAACGTGGTGATAAGGTTGCCTTTGTTGGTCGTAATGGTGAGGGTAAGTCCACTCTCGTAAAATGCATCATGGGTGAGTTGGAACATGAAGGTTCAATCCAACTCGGTCATAATGTTCAGATAGGTTATTTTGCTCAGAATCAGGCATCGCTCCTCGATGAAGAACTCTCTGTGTTCGAGACTATCGATGATATTGCCAAGGGCGAAATTCGTAAGAAGATAACTGATTTGCTCGGTGCATTCATGTTTGGTGGCGATGCTTCGACAAAGAAGGTGAAAGTGCTTAGTGGTGGTGAGAAAACTCGACTTGCCATCCTCAAACTCCTTCTCGAACC
>DCIW01000182.1 GCA_002317225.1 Prevotellaceae bacterium UBA1716
AACTCTCAGAAGAAGAGCGTAATGCTTTCATGGCAGATGTTTGTCAAGTAACAAGTGCTATGCAGCAAGCCTTCAATCCAGAAAAGATAAACTATGGTGCTTATTCTGATAAGCTTTGCCATCTCCACTTCCATCTTGCTCCAAAGTATGTTGACGGACCAGATTATGGTGGTACATTTCAGATGAATCCTGGTAAGGTTTATCTCTCTGATGCAGAATACCAAGAACTTATCGATAAGGTTAAGGCTAATCTTTAATTAACAATTAATAATTAACAATGGGGCTGCGCTTGGGGCGTGGCTATTGGAACTCTCTTGATAACAAAAGATTGCATCGAAACCGCATACGCTTTCTTTCATCAAAAGCAACGAATATATCAGTATTCAACCCTTGATTGGCAAAAGGACGACATAGAGTGGGCGATAGGCGACTATGCCGACTCTATGAATCAAGAGTTATACGAATTGCTTGCAGATGGAAGGACCGACTATTTGCGCGACCATACTCGCTTTGCCGAAGATATTCTCCATGCGGTAGAGACGATGGAAAAGATGCTGTAAGCGGCATTACATTGTTCTTATAGTACAAAAGACTTCATTACATTTTTTTAAAAAGTTTTTTGCTATTTTAAGCAAACATCCTACCAAATCATAGGTAACTAATTGAAACTCAAATTGTATAGTTTGGTAGGATGTTGCCTCAACATCCTACCAACATCCTACCAACATCCTACCTCAATTTAATTAACCTAATAATAGCAAACCGAACTAATAATTGACCATAGGGAAAGGTTTGTCCGTCTGCACGAACATCAATGTCCGTGCAGACGGACATGCTTTTTCATTAGTATGGCATACATTCAATCATACAAGAAGTGTATTATTTGGAGTTGAATGGTATAGTTGTTGGGGAAAGGCTGATAGTGGTAGGATGTTGGTAGGATGTTGGTAGGATGTTTGAGCAACATCCTACCAATGTATATTTGTTGATTATCAATATTTTAGGTTTTATTTGGTAGGATGTTTGATGTTTTTTGGAAAAAATAAATAAAAAAAGAAGACATCCACAAACGGGATGCCTTCTAATTTAGCTATTTGATGCTCTACTTTCTCCCAAATGGGAGTGCCGTAGAGAGTCTTATTTCATGTATGAATAGCGATAGTCAGTTGGAGAAACAAGAGTTTCCTTGATACAACGTGGGAGGACCCAACGGATGAGGTTGAACTCACCACCAGCCTTATCGTTTGTACCAGAAGCACGGCTACCACCGAATGGCTGCATACCTACAACAGCACCTGTTGGACGGTCGTTGATGTAGAAGTTACCTGCAGTATAAACGAGGTCAGCAGCAACCTTCTCAACAGCAAGACGATCCTGACCGAATACAGAACCTGTAAGACCGTAAGGAGAAGTAGTGTCGCAAAGCTTAACAGCCTCATCAACCTTATCATCATCGTATGGATAAACTGTGATTACAGGGCCGAAGATTTCCTCTTCCATTGACTTGAAGTGAGGGTCTGTAGTCTCGATGATAGTTGGTTCTACGAAGTAACCAACGCTCTTGTCGCACTTACCACCCATCACAATCTTAGCGTCAGCAGAATTCTTTGCATATTCGATGTAAGAAGCGATATTGTCGAATGAAGCCTCATCGATAACGGCATTGATATAGTTCATGTGATCCATTACATCGCCCATCTTAACTTCGCTTGCAAACTGCTTGCACTTCTCGAGTACAGGACCCCAAAGGCTCTTTGGAATGTACATACGGCTTGCAGCAGAACACTTCTGACCCTGGAACTCGAATGCACCAGTGAATGCAGCATGAGCCACAGCATCAACATTAGCAGATGGATGAACGAAGATATAGTCCTTACCACCAGTTTCACCAACGAGGCGTGGGTAAGAAACGTAGTTAGCGATATTTTCACCAACACTCTTCCAAAGAGTCTGGAATGTGCGAGTGCTACCAGTGAAGTGGATACCTGCGAGGTCCTTGCTTGCACAACAAATCTTACCGATTTCGCTACCCTTACTTGGTACGAAGTTGACTACACCATCAGGAAGACCAGCCTCCTTGAAGAGCTGCATGAGGTAGTAGTTAGAGAGGATTGCAGTTGAAGATGGCTTCCAGATAGTTGTGTTACCAAGGAGAACTGGAGTCATGTTCAAATTACAAGCGATTGAAGTGAAGTTGAATGGAGTCACAGCGAGGACGAAACCTTCGAGTGGACGATATTCTGTGCTGTCAATAACGCCTGCACCATCCTTAGGCTGGATAGCATAGAGTTTTGAAGCATAGTGAACATTGTAGCGGAAGAAGTCGATAGTCTCACAAGCTGAGTCGATTTCTGCCTGGAAGATATTCTTGCTCTGTCCGAGCATAGTAGAAGCGTTGAGGATAGGACGATACTTAGTAGCGAGGAGTTCGGCACACTTCAAGATGATAGCGGCACGAGTAGTCCACTCTGTGTTGCCCCATTCCTTATGAGCTGCCATAGCAGCATCCATAGCCATGCGGATTTCCTTTTCGCCTGCCTTGTGATAGCGAGCGAGTACGTGCTTGTGTTCGTGTGGACAAACCACTTCTTCTACATTGCCTGTGTAGATTTCCTTGCCACCGATGATACAAGGAATTTCGATAACAGTGTCATACTGACGCTTGAGTTCTGCGTCGAGAGCAATAAGTTCAGGACTGCCCTTGAGATAAGTCTTGACTGGCTCATTAGCCGGACAAGGAAATTGTACAATTGAGTTCTTCATAAAGATTTTATTCTTAATAATAGTTATGTGTTAATTTTCTTTGTTATTATGTTTGCAAAATTATACTTTTGTTTGTGAATACACAAATGTTTACACCTTTTTTTATATAAATGGGTATAAAAACAACAATCTTTTTCACTTTTCCTTTTGTTTATATGCCTTTGATAACAAAAAACTTGTACCTTTGCCCAAAACAAACGAACAATATGAACGAATATACCAAGTGGGTTGCTTGTTGGGGCAATGCCACTTCCATAACCGACCGCAAGGAATGTGTCTATTCCAAGGATATCACCCTCCGTTATCCTGTCCGTATCGTCTTTTCGGGCAGCAAACTTCGATTCCGATTCTCAAACCTTACAGGAACTGAGAACGTAACTCTCACAAAGGCTTGTGTCGCAAAAGTGTGCGAACAGTATGCGCCAGTTCCTATCACTTTCGACGGATGTAGGAGTGTTGTTATCGCTCCAGGCAAGGAAGTGGAGAGCGACGAAATCGCATTTGATGTCGTTGCAGGTGAACAAGTTGAAGTGAGCATGTATTTTGCCGAATGCACTCAAATGAATGCGGGTACTCTCATTACTGGACCTCTGTCGCGAGGCAAGTATAGCTATGGCGATTATGCTGAGGCACAGACTCTTCCGCTTGATTTGACTCGGAATACAAACTGGTTCTATTTCCTCAATACTATCGATATTTTGACAGAGGAAAAGAATCATGCACTTGTTTGTTTCGGCGATTCAATCACAGCTCAGAGTTGGCCCGACTATCTCTCCATTCGTGCTTGGGAAAGCGGACATCGTGATGTGGCTATCATTCGTAGGGCGGTGAGCGGTACTCGCATACTTCGTCAGTACGATTGCATCACTTATGCTGCATACGGATTGAAGGGCGAAACTCGTTTTCCTATCGAACTCAATGTGGCTGGTGCAAGTGCGGTTATCATTCAGCACGGAATAAATGATATCATTCATCCTGTAGGTACAGATGTCAATGTGTTCCGTCCATGGAGCGACCTCCCGACCGTAGATGATATGATTCGCGGAACAGAAGAACTCTACATCTCGCATGCTCGAAAACTCGGACTCAAAGTGTGGAGTGGCACGCTTTTGCCTATTTTCGGATGGCGTACATATAATGAAATGCGTGACGAGATGCGAAACAAATTCAATGAATGGCTTCGCACACCAGATAAGTTTGATGGCTGCATCGATTTCGATCTTGCCGTTTGCGACCCAAATCATCCTGCTGCTTTTGCACCGGGATTTGATTCGGGCGACCATCTCCATCCAAGCGAGGCTGCATACGAAGCAATGGCAAATGCTGTGCCAGATGAGTTGCTTTGAATCACATTAATTAATTTATATAGCCTACGGCGTAACACGAATTATCATTAATTGACCACGAATTATTCATGAATTTTTAATATACTGATAATTACATAAAAAATATTAATGATAATTCGTGGTGATTGGTGGTAATTCGTGTTTAAAGCGAAGCTAAAAAGAAAAGAGGGTGTATCAAAACTGATGCATCCTCTTTATCTGTTTGATTTCTTTCGAACAATTACTTCTTAGATTCCTCAAGACTAACCTTGCGGAACTCCTTCATAAGCTTTTCGATTTCGAGCGAAGCCTTACGAGCACGAGTACCTGCAGCCTTGTTACCGTTTTCTGCCTGAGCAGCTGAATCTGTTGTGAATGCTGCAACTGCAGCAGAGATCTTTTCTAATAATTCTTTCATTTTATTTGCGTTTTATGATTTCTAAACGTGGCAAAGTTACATATTTCTATCGAAACGTCAATGCTTTAGCACCTATTTTTCTTCTTTTCAATGCTAAAAACAGTTTCAAAACAACCGTTTTCTGCATTTTCACGCTAATCTTTTACATTAAACCTCATCACCTCATACCTAACAACCTAAGACACGCTGACCTCCATAAGAGTAATATCATCGCTCTGTTCATAATCGCCAACGAAGTCCTGTATAGCGTGTAGAGTGGCATGGATATAATCCTTGTCGGATGCAGAAAGGGTAGTGAGGAGGCGTTCTTCGCCGAAGTTTACCTCTTGTTTGTTCGAAGCTTCTGTCACGCCATCAGTATAGAGCAGGAGCGTGTCGCCTGGTTCGAGTGTCAGACTCTCGACCATAAATGGAAAGTCTTCCATAATTCCGAGTGCGATGTTCGACTGTATCTCGACATATTCCGCCTTCTTTCCTTTGCGAATTAATACGGGGTAGTTGTGGCCCGCATTGCAGAATGTGAGTTGATTGCCCTCAAGCACACCTACGAAATACGTGCAGAAAGTAAGGTCGGGATTGTTTTCGGAGAGCACGTTGTTAATCTGCGAAACTATCTCGTCAGGATTGCAAGTGTAGCGTACTGCATTGCGGAAGAGTGATATCACCTGTGTCATGAATAGGGCTGCCGACATTCCTTTTCCAGAGACATCTCCTATGCAGAAGATGAGTTTGTCTTCGCGTTGTGCATATCCATATAGGTCGCCTCCCGCTTCGCGTGCTGGGTGGAGGAAGGCATTGAGTTCGGCATTCTTATATGTGAAATGTGGTTCCTTGAGAATACTCATCTGAACATTTGCCGCCATCTGGATTTCATTTTCTGCAACTGCTTTCTCGTGGAGGTTCTTGCGTACTTGTTGCGAGATAACAATGAAGCAAAGCAGCATGAGGAGCATGCCGACAGCTGAGGTGAGGAAGACTATCCAACGTATATGTGCCGCGTTTCGGTAGATGACTTCTTCACGACAAACCGTGATGACGTTCCAACCGGCTTGTGTGATATGGCGCTCGTAGTACTTGTACTTTGTGCCTGGGGAAATTGTTTGAGTGAGTTGCTGTATGGAGTCATATTTCTCATAAGGTTCAGGATAGGCAACTACGATTCGCCCATCACCATCATATATGATGGTCTCGGAGTTATCTTTTCCGTATGGCTGGTGATAAGCGATATTTTGGCTGAGCGAACGTGTGTCAACATTAACTGCAAAGATTCCGAAGAAACTGCCATCCTCGAGGAATACTGGTACATGGTAGATGATGACCTTACGTCTCAAGGGGGAAGTAGGAGAAGGGTGTGCCCATAAATGTTGTTGGGTACTTCTTACCTTCTGATACGTCTTTGAAGCCATAAAATTATAATTGATGAGTTCGCGTGGTATCTTCTTGTCTTGGTTGATGCGAATGGCGTAGTTCTCGTGAAAGCCATACTCGGGATGCATGATACTGAAGCTGTCATCAATAAAGAATACGGCAGCCATAATGCCAGGATTAACACGCAGGAGGTCACGCATGTCCCGTTCAATCCAAGTGCTGAAGTCATGCAGTTCGCTGTCCCTAATATATAATTTGGGGGTGCCATCAGGAGCTACAGAGTCATTGCGCATGTAGAAATTGCCATATAGAAATCCGTTGACTGCCACTGTTACTTGTTGCAGGTCGTTGTCGAGGTCGGAACAGAAGTCATTGATGACACGCGAGTTGAGAGTGTCGGCATTTTCACGTGCTTTCCTCGAGATGTAATGGTTAGTGAAGAGGAGCGTAGCGAAAAACACCGCAACTGCAGATATCAGGACAATAATTATTTTTTTCATAAAACGAATTACTATTTCTTCTTTATAAAAACTTTGAGGGAATGGTCACAACATTCATCATCATCTCTTCATTCCTCTTACCTTGTAAATAGCATCTTTTGCATTTCCAATCTCTTGGAATTTCTTTTCAGCAGCCTTGCGAACATCTTCGCCGAGGTTGGAAACAAGGTCAGGATGGTATTTCTGTGCCATTCGTTTGTATGCCTTACGCACTTCGTCATCGGTTGCTTCAGGAGTGATTCCCAATGTCTTATACGCTTGTTCAATAGATGTTCCACCCATATTAAGTGCTTGATCGATGATGGACGCATCCATGTTAAGACTGATAGCAATATGTCGCAAAGCATCAATCTCTTTCTTGTCAATCCGACCGTCAGCCTTGGCAATCTCGCAGAGGTAGGCAATGAGTTGCTGTCTAAATTCCTCGGGCATTGAACTTGTCATACGATAGCACGAAGTCATAATCTGCTTTTGCCACATCGCATTACTGTTATTCTTCTTGTATTCGAATAGTTTAAGAAGAATTTCGTTACATTGGGTCACCGTCGCTTCGTCAAAATTGGCACGTAGGAAATTGCGAACAAACTCCATTTCTGAATGCATTATCTTTCCGTCTGCTGAAATGATATGTGCAGAGAGCACCATGAGCGAATAGAGGAAATCATGACGGGCTTTATCCTCCACTTGTTGGGTGGCAGCACTTTGTCGTTCGGAACGTGTATAATTAGAACCAGCGGATGCACCACCGCTATTATTGGTGAACTGCTGAGTGTTTTCACCAAATAACTTCCCAATAAAGCTACCGATGAAATACCCGATGATTGCTCCCCACACTCTCTTTGTGAAGAGAAAGCCCACAACTGCAAATATCCACTTATACATATTTCTCCTACTTTGATTCCTTGAAAATCACCTTGCCTTCGAGGACACCGTATTCCGAATTCTCTACAAATTCCTTCTTCTTCGGTTCGTAATCGCTGTCCATAGGTTCGATAAGATACCACAACTGGTCGTCTTTCCAAGTGGCCTCGGTAACCTTATATCCTTTCTTTACCTTGATGGTCATAGTGCCTCCGTAATGCTTTGCCCAACGGTTGTCGAAAAAGTCACATGATACGATAGTTGCCACTACCATGATTGATGCTATAATAATGATATATTTGTTCTTCATTTTTTATTGTAATTATATATGTGAGAAAGAGGTATGATCGAAACTTCTTTTAGAATCCTGCCCAGAACTGCCTCCAATACTTATCGCTCAGTTCGTCCCATGCCATTATCTCGCTCGCAAAGAAATCTGATGTGTAGCCATTGAGGAATAGGGTGGCATCTTTACCGGAAAGCCCCTTCCAAGTGTTTTCGACGAATGGGAGTTCGCGAGCGGCCTTATCGAGAAAATACTTATGTTTTGACTCCATAGCCTGACGTGCTCTGCCCCATCGCAAAGAGGCAAGGCGGTTGGCATGACGGAAATGGGTGAGGGCGGCATCATCGCGATTTCGGTGCATTCCACAGATAGAGAGCATTACGGGCAGTTCCGTTGTGCCCGAAAAGATAGGGAATCGTGGCGACTGTCCAGGGTTATCGAGTGATACCCAAGCCACTCCTCCTATTTCGTCAGGAAGCCACGAACGGAGTTGGATAACTGTGGAATAAGCACACCAAGGCACTGACACAGTTCGGATATTCTCCATCGTGGTGTCGTTGAGAGCGGCTGCATGCATCTTTATCTCGTCAGGTCGCATCCAAGGATTGGCTATCATGGCACCACTCATATTCTTGTGTTCACGCCCACTGCGAACGCTTACTGAGTCAACCTTATTGCTCAGAGATAGGTCTGTGCCCTCGTAATATGACCCAAGCAGACGGATAAGTGTTTCGCGACTTACCTTCTGTTCCGGTTTGACAGAAAGAGGGAGCTCGGCCATATCATCAGTAAATCCAGCACTCGGAGCGAGTTGTTGCATAATGTAGAGTTCGCGAACGCTGTAATTCTTTGGCTCGTTGAAATAATTGCCTCCGCTGTAAGCCTTCCAGAATGAGAATTCCTCTTTGCCGTCCCATAGCTTCAGAGACTTTGCCACACTGAACACATTGTCTGAGACCATGAAATTCTCTTTGTCATTAATATCAATACGACCTATACGACCTATATTAGCCGACACGGCAATGGCATCATCTGGGATGCGTTGTGCTGCCCACACACCACCAATACGCTTTGGTCCTTCGCCGAACACCTCAAATATCCAAACCTCTTTAGGGTCGGCAATCGTGAGACATTCGCCCGAGTCGCCATAACCATGCTTCTTTATGAGTTCGCCCATGAGTTCGATAGCCGAACGAGCTGTAGTACAGCGTTGTAGGGCTACACGAGCGAGTTCTTCAATCATAAACATGCCCTTCTTGTTCTGGAGCGTGTCGCGACCGCTGATGGTAGTTTCGCCCATAGCAAGTTGGTGCTCATTAAGGCAAGGGTAGGCTGTATTGAGAAAGCGATAGGTGTGTTTAGCCTGCGGTATAGTACCTTTCTCTTTCACTCCGGTCAAATCGCCAGAGTGCTCGGTATGCATGAGTCCATCGTAAATAGACATTACTGTGTCGCGAGGATAGTCGCATGCTGGTTCGATGCTCATCCAAGTGCGATACCACGAATCGCAAGTATGACTTGTCATTACGGATCCGTCAGTGGTGGCAAGACGCCCTGCCATAATACTTGTACAGGCATCTCTCTCAGTCTGTGCCACAGACACAGTGGTCCACAACAGCAGTGCGGTTATAGTGCTAATCAGTTTCATATACTTAATAGATATATACATTCTTTCTTCTTCTTTCAATTAGTATTCTTTGAATTGGGTGCAAATATAATGATAATTTACAAAAGGACAAAGAATACTTCTTGTAAATTAAGCAATAAGAAGTATTGGTGTATTATATTGCATGAATACGATTGACTAATTGCTATAATCAGACACATCCTATTGACATGACGGAGAAAGAATAATGACCAGACTTTCTAATGTTTATCCAAACAAGGAGGTTCAGAGATCTTGTTTTTAGTGCAATCCTATCTTTTTCGTAACTATGTGTAAAACATTTTTACGCAACTCCGTAAAAGTTTTTTACAACCATACTCCGAGAGCATATTTTTTCATTGTCATATCTATAAATGTACCTACCTTTGCATCGTCGAAAAGAAAAAGCGACAACAATTAACAAGATTAACAAACTAAAAAACAATAAAGATTATGACAACAAAATTCTTTTCTGCTTTCGTAGCAATGATGATGACAGTAGTAACAATGAGTGCTAACAATACAAAGAAGGAAAATCCTGCTTCTCCAGACAACGTGCTTCCTGCAGTTACAGTAGTAGCTTCTGCCAACCAGAAGACAGTAGAAGTGTTCGGCAAGAACCACATGAAGTACGAGTTCAATCTTGATAATCTCGGTCGAGTATCTACAAAGGTAAGTTATGTAAAGACTATCACCAACAAGTGGATTCCAATCTCAGCTTACTCTGTATTCTATGGCGAAAACGAGACTATCCTCTCTTATGCAGAATATGACTCTGACCGCAAGACCTACTCACTCAATCCGCAGCAGTCTCGCTATAATGCATCAGAGTACCCAGAAATCATCCCAGTTCCTAACAAATAATACCCTCACGACTATGTACAAGAAATTATACCGCTCCGGCAATAAGATGATAGGTGGTGTATGTGGTGGAATAGCATCTTACTTCGATCTCGACCCAACACTCGTCCGTTTAGGTTATGTGGCATTATCCCTCTTGTCTTCCGGATTCCCAGGCATCCTATGTTATTTGGTGATGTGGGTGGTAATCCCCAAGCAACAAGATTATCTGACATCACAATAATTAATTAGAAAGGCATCATAAGTGAAACAATATAAGTCACTTATGGTGTCTGCTTTTTTATTGGGAGACAATCTGCCGTCCAAGAAAAACAAAAGTACCACCAGCCAAACTAATGACTGATGGTGCAGGGAAACTATGTGTCAATCTTTTAGCTCGGGGAGCGAGGGCGACTCAATTATAAAAAAAGTTCTTTATATTTTTCTTTTTCTCGTCTAAAAGTATTATTTTTGCATTCATATTATTCTAAACACTAATACACTTTTATATATTATGGCATATACATACGATTACCCTCGCCCCGCAGTAACAGCTGATTGCGTGGTGATAACAAGGGGAGATTCTCCTAAAGTCTTGCTGATACAGCGTGGTGGTGAACCATTTAAGGGAAGTTGGGCATTTCCCGGTGGTTTCATGAATATGGATGAAGATACCGAACAATGTGCTATTCGCGAATTGGAGGAAGAGACCGGACTGGTCGTATCAGAAGTCAAGCAAATAGGTGCTTACTCTGCTGTCAATCGAGACCCACGTGGTAGAACTATCACAGTGGCTTACCTTGCTGTAGTTGATTGTGTAATAGATGTGATAGGGCAAGATGATGCAGTCAAAGCGGAATGGTTTCCAATAAACAACCTTCCTTCTCTTGCATTCGACCATATAGAGATAATGAAGGACGCTCTATCAATGCTTGATAAGAATTAACTGAAGTTTCCCACACCTTCAGAA
>DCIW01000122.1 GCA_002317225.1 Prevotellaceae bacterium UBA1716
CAATATAGCTGAGTAGTTACTGCGTGAAAACGTATATTTTTACGATTTGTTCCACGAATACCTTTGATTTGCACTCAAAGTGTAAGAAAATGCGTCGAAAGTTCAAAAGAAAAAGGACAATACAATTGATGATGTATTGCCCTTTGTGGTTAAAAATCATTGATTTGTGTTAATGATTTGATGCTTGCTAACGACTATTTACACATTAATGGGTGTTCAAGTTTTTTGATGAACACCCACTAATAATCATTCGTTATTAAGAAACTGTGAAGCCGTTCTTCTTCTTTTCCTTGATGCCTGAAGCCTCAATAACATTGATAGCGTAGTCACCAAGTTTTTCACACTCAGAGATGAGGTCCATGTAGAAGACACCAAGTTGATAGTCGTAGAGCTGGTTGTTGATATCTACGATGTTCTGGTTCTTGAGTTGTGAACGGTAGTTGTTGATTTCGTGCTCAGTATTGTAGTTCTTGTTGAGGTCCACATAACGATGCTCGCCATGTTCGATAACAACTGCCATCTGGCTTACAGCTTCTTCGGTGAGTTGCATCATGTTCTGGATGTGCTCATACTGCTTCTCTGTGAAGTCGGCAGTTGCATATTGGCGTTTGCGACTGATAGTGCGAGCGATATTGTAGCAAGAGTCACCGATACTCTCGAGTTCGTCACACTCACGCATCATGTGCTGAATTTCAACCTTTGACTCTGCTGAGAGTCGACCTTCGCTAACTTTGGTGAGATAGTCGCAAATCTCAACTTCCATATTATCGGTGATGTTCTCATATTTCTCGATGCGTGAGAAGAGCTTGTTGAATTCGTCGCCACTCTGAGTGTGAAGGAGTTCCTCTACAAGTCCGTACATCTTAACACAACGATTCACGAATACGTTGATTTCCTTCTTTGCCTCAAGGATTGAGAGCTCGGCAGTACTGAGAACACCACTTCCGATGAATACGAGTCGTCCTTCTTCATCCTCGCTCTTGCCTTGCTGCTGCTTGATGATGAAGCAAACGAGTTTTTCGAGAGGTTTGATAAACCATATAAGTATTAGCACGTTGCATACGTTGAATGCTGTGTGGAATGTTGCGAGGATAGCGTTGAGAGCTGTTGTACTGAGTCCCTTAGTCACAGTTCCTGGAGTGAAAGGAATGTCCCAAACCTTACAGATAGTGCCTACGAAGAAGTGGAAGATGCAGAGTACCCAAATCACACCGAAGAGGTTGAACACCAAGTGAGCCATCGCAGCTCGGCGTGCCTGTGTAGATGCTGAGAGGGCAACTACGTTCGAAGTGATGGTAGTACCGATATTCTCACCCATGACGAGTGCGATACCCATATCGATTGGCATAACTTCAGTCGAACAGAGGGTCATGGTAATTGCCATGATAGCAGCAGAAGACTGCACCATAAAGGTCAGCATACCACCTATTAATAAATATAGGAAATAAGAACCATAGCCATATCTGCAAGTTGCCGAGAAGAATCCCATGATAGCCTCATTGCCTGCGAGATTCATTTCTACTGCATTGTTCTTCAAGGTTGTAAGACCGAGGAGCATGAATGCAAGACCGATGATAAATTCACCGAGGTTGGTGTTTTTCTTTGTGTAGATAAGTACTATAGCAAAGATGATGGCTGTGTACACCACTCCAAGCATGTTGAAGTTTGAACCGCCGAGCACCATAATCCATGCAGTAGCCGTAGTACCGATGTTTGCACCCATGATGACAGATATCGCTTGGGCAAGAGTGAGGAGTCCGGCACTTACGAAACTAACCGTCATGACGGTGGTTGCGGTTGACGACTGGATGGCTGTAGTGATGAATGCACCGGTGAGCACACCTGTGAATCGGTTGGTGGTCATTGTGCCGAGCACATTGCGAAGTTTGCTACCTGCCATTTTCTGCAAGCCTTCACTCATGACCTTCATTCCGTACATAAGGAGTGCCACAGAACCAATAAGGGTCAGGATGTGGATAACATCAATATGAGATTCCATATTAAAATTTGGTTAAATATGTGTTTATTATTTTGATTAATCAGAGTTTTTTACTTACTTTGCGGTCTAAAATCTAACCATCATGTTACAAAACGATTGCAAAAATACTAAAAGTTCTGAAATATTCGAAGTTAATCAAGCTTTTTTGCAGATTTCAGAGCAAATTAAGTCAGAATTGAGACAAAAGTCGCAAGAAGTGGCCATAAATTACCTTGTTGGCAAACTTGGTTTGAATGATTTGTGTTCGAACAAACTGAAGACTGTGAACATATCTTCAGAGTACATCAACGGTATCACAGATTTCGGCCAGGCACCTCTGCTTGTGTCTATCTGCGAGCGACTCAAGGAAGCGGCAATAAGTAGCATCGCAGAGGAGGTGGCACTCGATGATGACATACAAGTCGTACTGCTTGCCGGTCCTTCGTCGAGCGGTAAGACTACTTTCTGCAAGAAACTTTCGTATGCAATCGAACAGCAAGGACTGAAGGCAATCGGCATTTCGCTTGATGATTATTACGTGGATCGTGAATTTTGTCCGAGGGACGAAGATGGTAAGGAAGACTTTGAAAGTATCTACGGACTTAATCTCGAACTCTTCCAGCAACAGCTGAGGCAACTCTTGGATGGTGAGGAAGTGGAGCTGCCTCGATATGATTTCCCTACAGGTAAGGGCATGAAGAGCGGAAAGCGAATTAAACTTGATGATGACACGGTACTTATCATCGAAGGCATCCATGCACTTAATCCGATGTTGACTGAAGGTATTGCTGAAAAGGCACTCTTCCGTATATATATATCTGCACTTACTACATACCTTCTTCCTGATGGCTCGGTATTCCCTACTACAGACAACCGACTCCTTCGTCGCATGGTTCGCGATTCGAAGTATCGTAACACTAATGCCCAGCAGACTATCGAGCGTTGGCCTTCAGTTCGCCGTGGTGAAGAGAAGTGGATTGTACCTTACCAAGGTAATGCAAATGTGAACTTCTGTACGGGTTATCAATATGAAATCGCACTCTTGAAGCAGCAGGCAATACCTCTGCTCGAAGAAGTGCCGGCAGATTGTCCCGAATATGATGAGGCACAACGATTGATAAAGGTGTGCTCGCTTTATAATGAGATGCCTGTAGATTTGCTCCCACCTTATTCTTTGTTGAGGGAATTCTTGGGAGGAAGTAAGTATGAATATTAGAGGAAGTTATGCTTAATAGGATACATTTAGATACGATAGATTCAACGAGCAATTATGCTCATCTGCTACTTGAGCGAGGTGAGGAATTGCCCGACTTGACTATTATCGAGAGTGAAGACCAGACTGCGGGACGTGGGCAGAAGGGCAATTCGTGGGAAACGGAAAAGGGGAAGAACCTTATTTTCTCACTTGTTTGCCATCCAAAATGGGTGCATCCTGCCCAGCAATATGTGCTTTCGGAATGTATAGCATTGGCAGTTGTGAAGGCATTAAAGCAACAATTACCCGATGAATTCAAGGAAAAACTATCGGTGAAATGGCCAAATGACATCTATTTTGGCGATAAGAAGATATCCGGAACCCTGATAGAGTGCGATTTGATGGGGAAAAGTGTGTCGAATTGCATAGTTGGAACGGGAGTAAACATCAATCAGCAAGTTTTTGTTAGTGATGCACCTAATCCTATATCATTATTTAATATAATAGGTAGAGAAACTGAGCGTGAAACTGTGTTTGGCGACTTGATTTCTGAGTTTTCCAAACTTTATGAGCGGGTTCGCGAAGGCGAGTCATCGGCAATACATGATGAGTATAAGTCGTGCCTTTATCGTAATGACAGGGCATTTTATCCTTATTCAGATGAAAAAGGACTCTTTTCTGCCCGTATAATCGATGTTGAACCTTCGGGACGACTGATTCTCGAGACCGAGGAGGGTGAGCGAAGGCGTTACGAATTCAAGGAAGTGAAGTTTGTACTGTAAACTCCAAATCAGCATCGGGTGAGTCACGAACGGGGATGTAACCGCCAGTCTTACGAATCTGAGGGGTGAACGATTTGTTCAGTCCTTTTATCCTCCTCGTCAACATGGTCGCGGATAGCTTTCTGAGGATTTGTGTAACCAAGTCTGCGAGCTACATCATTCAAAATAATAAAGAAAAAGTACGAATGTATCATTGTATCATAGTATCAGATACAAACAACACAGAGTGTACCTGATATTTTTAGGTTTAATATATTATATATATATTATTGTATAATATATATATAATATATTAACTTTAAAACATAGGGGGACAGTCTCCCCTTTTTGTATCTGATACTATGATACAATGATACATTCTATGCTTTGGCGAGAGCATTCTCATTTTTGGAAGAAGTTGGATAATCAAAGGGTCTGACCCTTTGATTATCCAACTTCTTGTGAATGCTTAAAAGATTTAGGCATATCTATTAAATAATTTTCTCAAATCTATTAAATAATGTGTGGGAATCTTTTAAGAACCTTTGTAGGGATTGCCGAGGTGGTCAAAAATGATGTCAACCTGCTTGGAGGAGAATTGTTTGGATGTTCGTTTGTATCCGCTTTGGGAGAGCGACTCCATAAGTTTTGCACAGGGTCATGTGACATGGAATATGATTCACACTTGAAAGCCTCTATTGAGCCACTGGTCTGTCTGTGGTTCACACTAACCTATACTGCAGGAAGACTCTGTCCATTTATCTTACGGAAGAGGTCGAGCGCAAAGACATCTGTCATGCCGGAGATGAAGTCGAGAACCGCAAGAAGACGGGGATAAATGCCGATGGAATCGACTTCGTACTGCGATGAAATGCGACCAAGAAGCAATTGTGAATATGCTTTGTCGGGATTCATCACGGCATCGGTAAAGAGTTCGACAAGGGTATAGATGATGCGATAACCTGCAAGTTCGGTGTCAATTACATCACGACTATTGTAAATGCGATGGACTGCCACATCAACGCATTTGTTGTAGGCATCGGAGATAAGTGGGCAAGTGTGCTTGATAAGGCTTCCTTCGAATTCACCCTTTAGTATTGCCTCCTCATTTTTGATAAATACGTTAACACATTCCTTAACGAGTTCGCCAATAGCACACGAGCGATAATACACGATGAGTTCGTTCTTGTCGCTCACCTCCTTGCTATGTTCTTCTATTCGTGCATGACGGTCTTCAGGAACAAAACCGAGCATTAACTTCTTAGTCTCATCAAAAGTGAGAATCTTGAGCTTATGGGCATCCTCAAGGTCCATGATTTCGTAGCAAATATCATCTGCTGCCTCAACAAGATAAACAAGCGGATGGCGACCGCAAAGTCCCAAGTCATCCTTGATTTTGTTGTAAATGTCCGCTTCTTGTTGGAAATAACCAAACTTCTGTTTCTTTGCCTTAATAGCGGGGAAAGGATACTTTACAATGCTTGCAAGGGTAGAATATGTAAGCACGAAACCTCCTGGTCTGCGACCCTTGAACTGGTGAGTCAACAAGCGGAAAGCATTGGCATTTCCATCAAAATGAGTGATGTCTGCCCATTCCTCATCAGTTACAAGATCCTTATATTTCAGTCCAGGACCTTCGCTGAAATAAGTGGCTATAGCACGCTCTCCTGAATGTCCGAAAGGAGGATTGCCCATATCATGAGCCAGACAAGCAGCACTTACGATACTACCAATCTCAGAAATATGACTGTCTGCAAGTTCGGGATGGAGTTCGATAAGTCTGCGTGCCACATCATCTCCTAAACTTCTTCCCACGCTTGCCACTTCGAGCGAATGGGTCAATCGGTTGTGTACGAATACACTACCTGGAAGTGGAAAGACTTGAGTCTTATTCTGCAAACGGCGAAATGGAGCAGAGAAGATGAGTCGGTCGTAATCACGACGAAACTCCGTGCGATCATCCCTACGTGCTATATGAGCCTCTTCTTGACCGAGGCGTTTGTTGGAGATAAGTTGTTGCCAGTTCATATTGATTTCGTTCTTTTTGTGCAAAGGTGAATTGTTCTTTTGTGCAAAGGTAATAAAAAAGCGGCAAACCTGTGTGGCTTGCCGCTAAATATTTGAACATTAAAGTGTGTATTATTCCAAAATGATTAATAACCTGGATTCTGCTTGAGGTTAGGGTTACCATCGAGGAAGTCATATCCGATTGGGAAGATGTCGAGGTGATGGTCGTTCACGTCTGTGTTGGCAGACTTACAGAACCAAGACTTACCGTTGTAGACATTCTGACCATTCTTCATTGTGAAGCGGATGAGGTCTTGACGACGGTGATGCTCTGCTACAAATTCCCAAGCGAGTTCGTCGAGAAGTCCACCAAGGATGATGTCGTCACCACCTTCGGTAGTCTGCTTGATAACGTCTTCGCCACCAAGAACACCTGTATTCTCATAGTAACCATACTTGTAGCAGCTTCCACCCTTGAGTTCAGCAACTGTACGAATAGCCTTCGCTGGGTTTGCAGAGAAGTTACGAGCACGAACCTGACTAACGAGGTCTGCAGCAACCTGCTCAGACTCACCCTTGTAACCACCAAGGCGGAGGAGACATTCTGCCTTAATCAAGAGAGCATCAGCATAGCGGAAGAATGGGATATCATCGTATGCAGTACCGTAGTTGCCCGAGAGGATTTCGTACTTAACGAGGCGAGCACCTTCCATCTGGTAGCAACCGTTGATAGAGTGGAGAGTACGTGTGTAAACGAGTGGACCATCACTTGTGATGATAGGATCACCCTTGTAGTCGTACTGCTGACCTGTAATCCATGTGTCTGCAAGACGTCCGTCCTCCTCATCGTAAGTGTCGAGGAACTGAGTGAGACATGCAGAACCACCTGTTGCCCAACCGTTGAACTGCCATGTAGCACGTCCGGCATTGTTCATCCACTTGTTAGCATAGTAGTTACCGCTTGCATACTTGAACTGGAATGGAACACCGAAGATGATTTCTGGACTGCCAGAGATATCCTCCTTGAAGTTGTCAGAATATTTAGGAGCAAGGCTGTAGATACCGCTCTTGATGATTTCGTTGACTTCGTCGATTGCTTTGCCATAATAAGATGTGTCACCATCGCGGAACCATGCCTCGTGGTTGAGGTACATCTTAGCAAGAATCATGTTGACAGTACCATTGTTGATTTGTCCGAAACCATTCTTGTCACCACACTTACCCTTGATAGCGTTAAGCTCTGAGATGATGAAATCCCAAGTCTCCTTTGGAGTTGCCTGTGAAGGCTGCCAACCATCAGGATGATCGTAAGTAGTGTCGAGAGGAATGTTACGGAAGAGGTCGAAGAGGATATAGTAGTAGAGAGCACGATAGCCGCGGAGCTGAGCAACGGCAGTTTCTGAACCCTGTACACCTTCATCGTCGAGCAACTTGTTACAAGCTGTGATACCATTGTAAGGGAAGTACCATTCGGTCCAAACGTGGTCGAGAGTGTTCACATAAGTGTGCTGATGGAGAGTGATGTAGAGGTCGCCCCATCCAACACCAATACGGAATGGAGTACACCAGAGGTCAGAGCACTCTTCCTGAATGTCGTTAAGACCGTTCCATGACCAGTATGTGCTGCGGAGGTTGCTGTATACTGGAGAGAACATACTGGCAGCATCTTCTGCAGTGAACTCATACTTTTCAGAAGCAATCTGAGAGTAGATAGTTTCGTCAAGGTTTGTACAAGCACCGATACTCAGAAGTGCGGCACCTGCCATAGAACCTAATATAGTTTTATTGATGAACTTTTTCATAAGAATCGGAGTTGTTTTTAGAAGTTAAGATTTACGCCAAGAGTGAATGAACGAGTAGTTGGGTACTTGTCACGCATGTCACGTCCCATGTATCCAAGACCGTTTGTTGTGATTTCTGGATCAAGACCTGTGTAACCAGTGATTGTGCAGAGGTTGTCAGCTGTGATGTAAGCACGGATAGAACGGAGATACTTGCTGTTCTTGAATGGCAATGTGTAACCGAGAGTCACGTTAGTGAGCTTGAGGTAGTCACCATTCTCTACGTAGTAGTCGCAAACAGTCTGTGGCTGGAGATTAGTAAGAGTATTGTCGTATTTAGAAGTGAGCACGCTCTTAAGCTTGTTGAATGCAACTGCCTGGTTCTCGTAGAAACAACGGTTTTCGTTGAGAATCTGGAAACCGAGTTGGCTTGTGAACTGAATGCTAAGGTCGAAGTTCTTGTAAGTTAATGTGTTGCCCCAACCGAGAGTCACTGTTGGAAGACCGTGACCTACAACCTGAGAGTAGTCGTCGTTGTTACACATAGTTCCGTCAAATTCTTCAGCTTCGCCAGTTTGGTTGTTCTCAATCATAAACTTGCCATTCTCGTTGATTCCTACAACGTGTGGCATGTAGAGCTGGTCTACGCGTTCACCTTCTGAAAGACGAGTTGTCCAACAAGAGATTGGTTCGCCAAGATAACCAGTGTTGATGTATGAGTTTGTCTGATAGAGGTCGTTCGAGAGACTGAGGAGCTTATTGCTGTTGTGTGAAAGAGTGAATGTGGTCTTCCACTTGAGGTCCTTAGTCTGAACTGGGATAGCATTGATAAGGATTTCAATACCACGGTTCTGCATCTTACCTACGTTTGCAAGAGTAGTAGTAAAGAGGTTTGGAGGAGTTGGAACTGTGTAAGAGAAGAGCATGTCTGATGTACGCTTGTTGTACCAGTCGATGCTACCGCTGAGTCTGCCGTTCAATACGCTGAAGTCGAGACCAATATTGATTTCAGCACTCTTTTCCCACTTGAGGTCTGGGTTAGGGTTTGATGCTACGTCGAGACCCTGCTTCCAAGTACCATTGTCGTAGTAATATGAACTACCATAGTTGTAGCGAGTGAGTGACTCGTAAGAACTACCTACGATGACACCTGTAACACCATAACCTACGCGGAGCTTCAAGTTGTCGAGCCATGAAGCGTCTTCCATGAACTTTTCGTTAGAGATAGTCCAACCAGCAGATGCTGAAGGGAAAGAACCCCACTTGTGGTTAGCACCGAACTTGCTTGAACCTTCGCGACGGATAGAGAGAAGAACGTTGTAGCGGTCAGCATATCCATAACTTACACGACCAAAGAAACCGATAAGTTTGTTGTCGTTCTTGTAGCTTGACATAGATGCCTCACCACTCTTCAAAGCAGTACCATTGCCGAGGTTGTTATAACTGAAGAAGTCGGTAGCGAAGTTTCGGTTGTAAGCATAGAAACCTTCGTACATATTGTACTGGTAGCTATAACCTGCAAGAGCGTCAAAGCGGTGCTCGTCCCAAGTCTGCTTGTAGTTAGAAGTCAATTCGAGATTGTCAGACTTTGAGTAAGCATAGTTGTGAGATGCCTGGCCGCTGTAGTTGTTTACAGAACTACCATAATAGTCAGAAGTATAGAATGTACTTGTGTGAGCATTGCTGCGGTCTGTACTGAGCATCAACTTAGTCTTCCATCCCTTGATTGGCTCAACTGTAATGTCGCCAGTCATACGAGTCTCTTCAGTCTTGTATTCGCCCTGAAGTTCTTCGAGCATTGCCACTGGGTTGTAGTAGTAGCTTGCAGAGAAATCTTCGTTCCAGCTGCCATCTTCGTTCTTTACAGGAGAAGTTGGGTTGCGGATAATTGCCTGATGCCAAATATTGGAGTTATCCTCATTGCTTGCATTGTTCACAGAGTTCTTGTGGTAAGACTTCTGAAGGTCGAAACCAATCTTCAAGATGTCGTTGAACATCCAGTGGCTAACGTTAGCCTTCATCTTCATCTCGTTGGCGTATGTGTTGATAATCACACCTTGAGAATTACGATAAGTGAAGTCTGCTGAGTATGTAGTTGACTTGCTACCACCGCTGATTGCAACGTTATGATTATGAGTTAATGCTGTGCGTGAGATTTCCTTCACCCAGTCTGTGTCATAACCCTTGTCTGTGAAGTTAGTCTTGCCGTTTCTGATTTCTTCAGCACCCATGAAGTCGAGTGTCTTATAGAAGCTTGAAGTTGAAAGATAACCAGAATAGCTTGCTACTGTCTTCTGTTCGCGACGACCAGCCTTAGTTGTTACGAGGATTACACCTGCTGCACCACGAGTACCATAGATGGCAGCTGCAGAAGCGTCTTTGAGCACGTCGATACTCTCAATATTTTCAGGAGCAACGGTTCCGAGGTCGCCTTCAATACCGTCGACGAGGATAAGTGGAGTTGAACTACCTTCGAGCGAGATGATACCACGCAACATGATGTTGCTCTGATCGTTAGGGTCACCAGTAGTCTTTGCAACTGTCAAACCTGCAATCTTACCCTTGATAAGATCGCCCGCATCCTGAATATTACCTACTGTAAAGTCTTCAGCCTTAACACTTGCGATAGCACTTGTCACATCGCCCTTACGCTGGGTTCCATAACCGATGACAACTGCATCCTGAAGAACTTCAGAATCATCCTGAAGTACGATAGTAATCTGTCGCTGAGTTCCTACAACTACCTGTTTGCCCTGGTAGCCTACATAAGAGAGGAGGATTACACTGTTGTTTCCCTTTACGTTGAGTGTGAACTTACCGTTTGCATCAGTTGCCACACCATTTGTTGTGCCTTTTTCAAGAATTGATACGCCGATGAGAGGTTCACCGCTTGTATCTACTACAGTACCTTTGATTGTCACTGCTTTCTGTTGCTGCATTTCCATAGAAGGTGTGCCTGCGCTTGTTGCCAAGACAGGAGTGCAAACAGAGGCAGCCAAGAAGAGACAAGCTGCAGTTCTCGTCAGTGAAGAGCTGAGAAAACTGTTGAGTTCATTTGTTCTACTCATAACTGTTACTGATTTAATAAGGTTTTTAAAAGATTTATTAATAAGTTGTTTTAATAAAATATCGAAGTTTTTTATCGAAGTTTATTAGATAAAAGAATCAATCTATTGTGTATTCTGCTTAAGTGTTCGTAGCACTTTATGTCAAGTGCCCCTATGCACTTTTTGCGTTTTTCCAATATTATTGTTGCAAATATAGGGACTTTTTCTCAAAACAAATGTAAAAAAACACGAAAAACTTTTAATAAGTCCGTAAAATCGTGACTTTTTGCTAACTTTGCACGAAAATTGTATAATAATAAAAGAAATAATGATGAAAGTCAAGATAATAAACAAATCACATCATCCACTCCCAAGTTACGCAACTCCACAGAGTGCAGGTATGGACCTTCGTGCAAACATCGACGAACCAATCACACTGAATCCGCTTGAACGTAAACTCATCCCTACAGGTCTCTATATGGCTTTACCTGCAGGATATGAAGCTCAAGTCCGTCCTCGTTCGGGTCTTGCAATCAAGAAGGGAATCACAGTGTTGAATTCGCCTGGAACGGTCGATGCAGATTACCGTGGTGAGGTATGTGTCATTCTTGTCAACTTGAACAACGAACCATTTGTTGTTGAAGATGGCGAGCGTATTGCCCAGATGGTCATTGCAAAACACGAGCAACCTGAGCTTGTTGAGGTGGAAACGCTTGATGAGACAGAGAGAGGTGCAGGTGGTTTTGGCCATACGGGAATGTAGGAAGCCCCTTTCCCCGACCCTTTCCCCCAAGGGGCAAGGGAGTTAGTTACTGAGATATACTTGAGAAATCAAACGAAATGAAAAGAGTACTTATATACATACTGCTATTTACTACTCTCGTAGGTCAAATACATTCTGTCCCCCTTCCAATTGATGGGAGGGATGGGGAGGAACTGCTGTTTGACTACTTCTTCCACGAAGCTCAACGCCAGAACAACGAACGCCATTATGATGCAGCATACGACTTGTTCAATTTCTGTCTTGCACTGAATCCAAAGTCGGGAGCGGTACTTTACGAACTATCTTCGCTCAACCGCTATCTTCGCAACGACTCCCTTTCAATTGCTCAGATGGAAAAGGCTGTGGAGTTGTATCCTGACAACTATTGGTATAAAGACCAGCTTGTCAAACTTTATTTCAACAACAAGCAAGTTGCAGAGGCACAAGAAGTGCTCGAACAGATGGCAGTTCAGTTTCCTGAGAAGGAAGATGTGCTGATGATGCTGCTCGATCTGTATGCTTCAAACTCCGATTATGATAATGTAATCAAGACCATCGAGAAGATTGAGGTGAAAGAAGGAAAAAGCGAACAACTCTCCATCGAGAAGTTCCGCATCTATCTGCAAAAGCATGATGAGAAGGCTGCTTTCCGTGAGATGAAGAATCTTGCTGATGAATATCCTAATGATGTTCGCTACCAAGTGCTTATAGGCGACTTGTATCTCGATCAAGACAAACCTGCTGAGGCTAAGAAGGTATATGATAAGGTGGCTGAAAAGGAACCTGACAATATCAATCTTGCCCTCTCGTTGATGCAATATTATCAGAAGGTTGGACCAGACTCGCTATACGACAAGCAAGTGGAAAAACTTGTCACTCATCCTTCGCTTGATGATGATAATCGTTTGCAGATTGTTTCGTCGCTTACTTTTCAGAATATTCAGCAAGGCGGCGACTCAACTCGTATACTCCGAATGTTTGACACTGCATTGAGCCTTCCACAGAAGGATACTCGTATGTATGAGTTGTATGCTCGATATATGGTCAGTCGCAAGATGCCAACTTCGCAGATTAAGCCAACCCTTTATAAGATGCTTGAACTTGATCCGGAAAGCGAACTTGCACGTAACCAACTCCTTTCGTATGCAATCGAGGAGAACGATACTGCTTCGGTCATCCGTGTATGTAAGCCTGCTGTGGATTATTCTTCGGACAATTCAGTTTACTATTATTATCTTGGTTTGGCATATTATCAGACTGACAGCACAATGCTTGCTATTGACACATTCCGCAAGGGCATAGCAAAGAATAAGTCGGGTAAGGAGGAAGATACGCAGATGTCAACAAATATGTACACATTGCTTGGCGATCTTTATCATAATGCCGGTATGGAAGACAAATGCTTTGAGGCATACGACTCTTGTCTCATCTATCGTCCGGATGATGCTCTTGTATTGAACAATTATGCATATTATCTCAGTCTGTCGAAGAAAGACCTTAAGCATGCTGAGCAGATGTCACGTCGCTCAAATGAACTCGATAAGGACAACCCGACCTATCTCGACACTCTCGCTTGGATCCTCTATATGCAGAAGCGTTATGATGAGGCAAAGGTTGAGATTGACAAGACTGTCGAACTCCTCGGAGACGAGATAAATGATGAAGATAATGACAGCATTCGCGAACATCTACAGAAAATCAACGAAAAAGTAAAGAAGAAATGAAAAAGTTATTATATTTATTTGCAATAGTGTTGCTTGCAAGTTGCCACTCTTCAAAGAAGGCGCAGAAGACTGATGTAACGGATGTAACTAATCCGACTACTACCACCACTCCTGTTGCTACAAACAAGGACAATACGACTACAGCACAGACTAAACCTAACAAGAAACTGACAGCAACCGAAAAGCTTTTGCTCAATGTGGACTCAACTACATTTGTCAACTATACAGCAAAGATTAAGGTCAACCTTAAGATGAACTCTAAGTCGGTGTCGACTAACGGTTCTCTACGTATGCGTTGGAATGATGTAATCCAGATTTCGCTTGTTGACCCTGTTCTTGGTATAGCAGAAGTAGGTCGTCTTGAGTTCTCTAAGAACAACGTACTTATTGTTGACCGCATCAACAAGCAATATGTACAGGAGTCGTACGAGTCCCTGTCTGCTCTTGCAAAGTCTGAGATTACTTACGAGTATATCCAAGCACTCTTTTGGTCGGAGACTCAGAAAAAGGATAATAAGAAGGTGACTTATAAGGTTCCGCTCAAGAATCCTGTGACTCTCAATCTCGAATTGAGTAGTGTAGGACATAAGGACTCTTGGGATGCCCATTATGTCATCTCTAATAAATATAAAAAGGTGTCAGCCGAAGAACTCTTCAAGTCGTTATCATCTCTCTAAACAATGCATAGACTACGCTCCATATTTCTTCTCCTTACTCTTCTTTTCCTACCCGCTCTCAGTGGTGGCGTAGGCGATACTTATGCTCAAAAGAGAACGTCTAC
Organism: Prevotellaceae bacterium UBA1716; assembly: GCA_002317225.1. GTDB lineage: Bacteria > Bacteroidota > Bacteroidia > Bacteroidales > Bacteroidaceae > Minthosoma. The sequence continues at coordinate 14,038 of DCIW01000122.1, forward strand.
TACCCGACGTTCGTCGAGCAGCAAGACCTCTACAACAAGGAAGAAGACTACCACAAAGACGGTTGACAAGAAAACGCAACTCCGTAATGAAAAGGAAGCTACAGTCAAGGCACGCAAAGCGTCTCAGTTGCAGGCAGCCCAACTCGGCAAGAATATCAAGGCAAATCTTGATAGTGTGCTTATTCTTGACAATCGTATAGGTAAACAGCGTGTGTCAATCGACAGTTTGGGAAAGGAAATCAATACGTTATCGACTGATATCGTTCGCCTTACTAACGAACTTGATACTCTCCAGGCAAATCTTGAGATGCGTAAGCAGCACTATGCCAAGGCTCTTGTGCATATGCGACAGAACCGTACCCTTCAGAGCAAGATGATGTTTATCTTCTCTGCAAACAACTTCTCCCAACTCGTTCGTCGTTTCCGTTATATGCGTGAATACTCTACCTTCCAGAAGGCTCAAGCCGCGATAATACATGAGCAGCAGATAGAGATTAAGAAGAAGCAGAACGAACTGCTTGAATCTAAGGCTCGACTTGAGGCTAACCGAACTGCTATGAAGCAACAACAAATTCACATGGAGGAGATGAAGTCTTCGTGTCAGGTTAAGGTTAACTACCTCAATAAGAATCTCACGGTTGTTCAGCAGCAGATTAAGGTCTTGCAGCAGAAGGAGGCATCGCTCGATGCAGAAATCGAACGCGTTATCCAGGAAGAGATTGCTGCCGCCCGTCGTGCTGAAGCAGAACGCCAACGCAAGTTGGAAGAGGCTCGCAAAAAGCAAGAAGCTGCTGCTCGTGAGCGTGCTCGCAAGCTTGCAGAAGCAAAGGCTGCCCAGGAACGTGCTCGTCGTGCTGCTGCTGAGGCCGAGGCTAAACGTAAGGCTGCTGAAGCTGCCCGCAAGGCTGCCAAGTCCGAAGCGGAAAAGGCTGCTGCAAAGGCTGCCGAAGAAGAGGCAAAGGCTGCTGAGGCTGCTGCAAAGGCCGAAGTCAAGGCTGCCGATGCAGAAGTGAAGGTTGCTTCGAAGGAAGAAAAGGAAGGTGCTAAGGCTGACCGCAAAGCAGAAAAGGCAACTATCTGGACTTCGAATGAAGCTGATGTCAAACTCTCCAAGTCGTTTACAAGCAATAAGGGACATCTCCCAATGCCTATCACGGGCAGTTATCAGGTGGTAGGACATTACGGACGTTATAGTCCGCCTGGACTTTCAGCCGTAGTGCTCGAAAACAAGGGTATTGATATCCGTGGTCAGCAAGGTGCTCAGGCTCGTGCTATTTTTGATGGTGAGGTAAGCAAGATTTTCAGTTATAGCGGTCGTTATATCGTGATGCTTCGCCATGGTTCTTACTTGTCTGTCTATTCAGGCTTGTCATCAGTCAGTGTTTCGCAAGGACAGAAGGTTAGCACAAAGAGCGTCCTTGGTACAATCGGCACTAACTCAGACGGAAATTATGTCTTGCAGTTCCAACTCCGACACGAAAGTGCCCATTTGAATCCTGAACAGTGGGTTAGGTAATAATAAAGAGAAAAGCGAAGAGTGAAAAATCATTCTTCGCTTTTCTCTTAAAACTTAATCTTCAACTTGAAGATGCAAACCATTGCTCATTATTTCAATCAAATGCTTCTTGTATAATTCGCCAACTGCCTGCTTAAAGACTTTCTTGCTTACACCAAATTCAGCATAAATGTCTTCGGCTGGTGATTTGTCGTGAAAACGACAGAAACCATTAGGTTGCTGCTTGATATATTCGAGGAGCTGATCTGCAAAACTGCTTACATTCTCGCGTCCTTGCATAAACTTGTCAATCTTGCTTGAGCAGACAATGCGGTAAGTGAGGTCGTCGATATAGCAGTAAATTTGATACCTCTGCCCACGTTGCATACGTACTTTCTGCTCACGGAAAGGACAGAAGAGGTCTTTCATCAAGCCCCAATTGAGGTAAGCACCATATTCGTTGGTCCAAGTACATTCGAGATAAGCAAACTCGCCTACCTGAACAAGTGGGTGCTCTGTTGTAGCAACAAGACGTTCTTCTTGGTCAAGATAAAGGAAGACATCCAGTTCATCGCCCACCTTAGTGCCTTGTGGCACATATCTCTTAGGCAAAAGGATATCGCCTATCTCACCACCTTCGAGGTAGACTCCGTGATCACGAATTCTCAAGACTTTCAGCAGGTTCCTCCTGCCCAATTGTAGTTTCTGGCTCATTTATTAATCCGTCTATGATGTGAATATTTCTATCTGTTAATTGTGCCAAACCCTCATCGTGAGTAACTATGATGAAAGTCTGCCCGAATTTGTCTCTAAGGTCGAAGAAGAGTTGGTGCAACTCAGCCTTATTCTTCGAATCGAGGCTTCCCGAAGGTTCATCTGCAAGAATAACTGCAGGCTCGTTTATCAATGCTCGAGCAACTGCCACCCTTTGCTTCTCACCACCCGAAAGTTCTGAAGGCTTATGACTTGCACGGTCTTTAAGCCCGAGGAAGTCAAGCAATTCGAGAGCACGTGCCTTCAGTTCCTTACTTGGCTTGCCACCAATCATTCCTGGAATCATCACGTTTTCAAGAGCGGTAAACTCAGGGAGAAGTTGATGGAACTGGAACACGAAACCGAGTTTCTTATTGCGGAAACGTGCCAACTCCTTCTGGTTCAGTCGGGTGACATCTGTACCATCTATTATGATGCTGCCACTATCAGCACTATCGAGAGTACCCATAATCTGCAGCAAGGTAGTCTTGCCGGCACCCGAAGGCCCCACAATACTAACTACTTCGCCCTTAGCAATGTCAAGGTTGATGCCCTTGAGAACTTGAAGCGAACCAAAGCTTTTAGTTATATTTCTTAGTTGTATCATCTTGTTATTTACCATTTAGCCATTTACCATTTAGCCATTTACCATTTACCATTTGGACTGGCGATTGGAAATGTATGATTTATTACATATTAAACAGGCTTTCCTCTATCACGCCCTCTTGATCTGGATAGATGAGCATGAGGCTGCAATGGGTGAAGTCCTTCTGCAGTATGAGAGGAAGCTTGTTGAAACTCTTCTGGAAGGAGATGCCGCCTCGTCTTGCTGTAACAACAACGAGCAAGTGGTCGAAGGCAAGTTCATCCTTGAGGTTGTGGAACTCATCCCAAGTTTCCATCACCTTATACGAGGCACGAGCACTCTTGTGTCGTTCTTGCATGTATGTCTGAATCAACTCCTCAGTTATCTTTGGTGCCCGGAACTCAATCATGCATCCGAGGTCTTCTGCCATACGAGCTATTCGGTTGATCCAACGGTAGAAACCCTTTTCGAACTCAGACTTCTCGGGGACTGCCACCACAATCTTGCGGATAGTATTTGCGGGCATTTTGAAGTTGACGATGATAAGTTGTCGATCCATACCTTCAATCAAGCCTTGGGCAAACATACCGAGGAAAGAGTCGTTAGCCGAACGCTTGCGATGCAAACCTATAACCATCTCGCTCGCATCATTCTCACGCATGGCATGAATTGATGCGGTAACAAAGTTGACCGCAAGTCGAGTCTGGGTCTGTACAGGTACATCAGCCGAAGCGGCAACCTTTATCGCCATATCAAGACAATCCTTGCTGTGGGCTTGCGCCTCCTTGCTCACGTCCGAATCGTTTATCATGTTGAGGCAGATGAGTCCGCGACGAAGTTTCTGGTTTCGCATCATGATTGCGGCACTCATCAAGGTCTCGATATTGCTTGGCTCATTGATAGGGATAAGCATCTTCTCATCATCGCGTGCAGTTGAGTCGCGACGCTCATCATCATTCTTTCGGTTGAGTTTCTGCTCCACCTTAAGTCTCTTGGCTGCCTGATCGGTAGCAAACGAACTGATAATGCACGAGAGAAGTATCATCATCACCACACCATCAAGCACAGCATTGTCCATGAGAGGTTCGCCAGGACTTGTCTCAAGTTTCAGTCCTACCATCACCATTGCAAGGGCACCTGCAGCATGAGCCTCAGTAAGACCGAACATCAAGGCTCCCTGATTATTGGTGAAATTGAAACACTTCTGAGCAACAAAAGCGGCAATCCACTTACTCAGAGTACCCGCAACAACCATAATTAGCACTACAACAAATGCTTTTGGGTCGTTGAACATAGGTTTTACATTAATCAGCATGCCCACTCCGATAAGGAAATAAGGCACGAAGAGTGCATTGCCCACAAACTCAAGTCGGTTCATCAGCGGCGAAGTCTTAGGCACAAACCTGTTGAGTACCAATCCCGAAAGGAAAGCCCCAAGTATGCCCTCAAGTCCGCACATCTCTGCAGTTGCAGCAGCAAGGAACACGATAGCGAGGGTGAACGTGAACTGGAGAATCGGTTCGCTAAACTTACGGAAGAATATGCGTATGAACTTCGGTACAACCACAAACAAGAATGCGATATAAAGACCGAGTTTTGCCACAAACCACAACCAAAACCACACCGTGCTTGCACCCTTCAGTACAGCTGCAATACCCGCAAGGAACACGAGCGAGAAGAGTAATGCCACCATCGTGGCAACCACACTTATCGTGACCGAAGGGTTCTTGCTCATGCCATACCTGCCGATGATAGGGTAGGAGACGAGCGTGTGGGATGCGAGGATACAAGCAAGCAGAAGCGATGCCGGTATGGAATATCCGAGGAAATAGTATCCTGCAACGAAACCGAACGCAAACGGAATGAACGTGGTAATTGCACCGAAGATGCCACCACGGTTCCTGTTTTCCTTCAGACTTTGCATATCCATCTCAAGACCCGCGAGGAACATGATAAAGTATATGCCCACCTTGCCGAAAAGTTCGAAACTCGCATCACGGCTGAGCAAGTTCAACCCGTTCTCGCCCACAATCACACCAGCCAGAATCATACCTATGAGATGAGGTATGTGCAGTTTGCTCAGAATCATCGGAGCAAACAGAATGATACAGAGCACGAGGAAGAAAATCCACGTTGGGTCGGTAATCGGAAGGTGCAAATATGTGGTTATTAGGTCCAAAGTAGTTGAATTTTGCCACAAAGGTAGCGAAAATATCATAATTTTATCGTGTAAGTCGTAGAATTGTTGTACTTTTGCAACACATTTTAAATAAATAGTTAAAAGAAAATCGTCAAATTGTAAATAATAAAGATGAAAGTAGCAATTGTTGGCGCATCAGGCGCTGTAGGTCAGGAGTTTCTCCGTGTTCTCGATGAGAGAAATTTCCCAATGGACGACCTTGTTCTCTTCGGTTCGACTCGTAGTGCAGGAACCAAGTACACATTTAGAGGTAAAGAGTATGAAGTAAAACTCCTTCAGCATGGTGATGACTTCAAGGATGTTGACATCGCATTCACTTCTGCGGGAGCAGGAACATCAAAGGAATTTGCAGAGGATATCACTAAGTATGGTGCTGTGATGATTGACAACTCAAGTGCTTTCCGTATGGATGATGATGTGCCATTGGTAGTGCCTGAGTGCAATGCTGAGGATGCACTTGATCGTCCACGTGGCATCATTGCAAACCCTAACTGTACAACAATCATGATGGTAGTAGTTCTCAAGCCAATTGAGAAACTCTCACATATCAACCGCATCCACGTTGCTTCTTACCAGAGTGCTTCGGGTGCAGGTGCTGCTGCTATGGCCGAACTTCAGGAGCAGTACAAGCAGCTCGCTAACTCTGAGGACCCAACAGTTCAGAAGTTTGCTTACCAGCTCGCATACAACGTAATTCCTCAGATTGACGTGTTCCAGCCAAATGGTTACACTAAGGAAGAGATGAAGATGTTCAACGAGACTAAGAAGATCATGCACACTAACGCTAAGTGTTCAGCTATGTGTGTTCGTATCTCTTCTCTCCGTGCTCACTCTGAAGCTGTTTGGGTAGAGACAGAAGAACCAATCTCAGTTGAAGCTGCTCAGAAGGCAATCTCTGAGGCTGAAGGTGTAACACTCGTTGACGATCTTCTCAAGGTAGGTGCAAAGGCAAACAAGGATGCTAATGCAGAGACAATGGAAGGTCTTCCTTACCCAATGCCTCTCTTTGCTGCAGGTAAGGATGATGTTTACGTAGGTCGTGTTCGCAAGGACCTCTCTAACGAAAACGGTCTTACTTTCTGGCTCACAGGCGACCAGATCAAGAAGGGTGCTGCTCTCAATGCAGTTCAGATTGCTGAGTACCTTATCAAGGTTGGTAACGTAAAGTAATAAGATAAATCATATAGGTAAGGTGCGCAAATAATGAGTATTTGCGCACCTATTTAGTTAACAAGATAGCATCTATCTAATTAATAATAAGGAAATATGAAAGCAATTAAATCAATATTTGTTGCCGCTTTTGCTCTCTTTGCAACTGCTGCAAATGCTCAGAAGAGCGACTATGAGTTTGCGCCTCATGCGTATGTGCAACTCAATGGTGGTGCTCAGTACACACTTGGTGAGGCTAAGTTCTCCAAGCTCCTTTCTCCAAATGCACAAGTTGGTTTCGGTTACAATTTCACTCCTGTAGTTGGTCTTCGTCTTTCAGCAAATGGATGGCAGTCGAAGGGTGGATGGAGTGATAACAACTCTTTCAAGTGGAATTATGTTGCTCCACAGCTCGACCTTACTCTCAATCTCTCAAATGCAATTTCGGGCTTCAATCCAAAACGCGTTGTTGATGTTAATATCTTTGCTGGTGCTGCTGCTAATGTGGCTTGGAACAATGCTGAGGCAAATAGTTTTGCGGATGATCACATGATGACTTATCTTTGGGATGGAACAAAGGTTCGTGCCTTCGGTCGTGCTGGTATCGGTTTTGACTTTAAGGTATGTAGCCGTGTGGCAATCAACCTCGAAGCTTCTGCTAATGTAGGTAGCGACAAGTACAACTCAAAGAAGGGAAGCAATGCAGACTGGTACTTCAATGGTCTTCTTGGAGTGAAGGTTGCTCTTGGCAAGACTTACAAGACTCCATACGTTGAACCTGTGGTAGTTGCCCAACCAGTTGAAGAGGTTAAACCTGAACCAAAGCCACAACCAACTCCACAACCACAACCAGTTGTGAAGAAGGCAACTGAAAAGACTGTCAACTTATTCTTCAATCTCCGTTCTTCAGACCTCAGTGTAGTGGAGAAGGCAAAGATTCAGGAGTTGGTGGCATTCCTCAACGAAAACCCTTCTGCAAAGGTTTCTGTAGTAGGTTATGCTGATGCAGGCACTGGTAATCCAACAATCAATATGCAGTACTCTCAGGAGCGTGCAAATGTCGTAACTAAGGCTCTTGTTGCTGCTGGCATTTCTGCTAATCGCATCACTACAGAAGCAAAGGGTGATACAGTTCAGCCATTTGCTGACAACGAATCAAACCGCGTTTGTATCGCTATCGGTAAGTAATAAAAGTTAGGAAGAATTCCTCTTCCTTTACTACATTTTATATTATAAGAGTCGAAGAACAAAAGTTTTTTCGACTCTTTTTCGTAAAAATAGGTAAACATTCTACCAAATTGAGTGTAATATGTTGATATTCAATTTAATTGTGTTGGTAGAATGTTACTTAAACATTCTACCAACATTCTACCAACATTCTACCAACAATCCTCGTTCCGTAATAATGTCTATACTAATGTCTATTCAAGTCCGTCTGCACGGACATTGATGTCCGTATAGGCGGACATGTGTTTTCTTCTGGTATATATGTTGATTTTGTGATATTGGTAATATAAATGAATGAGGTAGAATGTTGGTAGAATGTTGGTAGAATGTTTGAGCAACATTCTACCAAGTCATATTAATTGAGTTTCAATAAGTTAACATGGATTTGGTAGAATGTTTGGCTATTTTATGCAAAAAATTTTAAAAAAAGTTTGCAAGGACTATATATAATAGAAAAGGTGCAAAGCCATTGCGACTTTGCACCTTCATTATGTTATGATGTCAATAAGTGATTACTTGATTGCTACACCATTTGCGTTGTACTTGATACCGTTGCGAACGATAACAACCTTACCGTTTACGAAGTACTTACCGTTTGCAAGAACAGCATTGTTGATACCGTTGATTGAAACTGGAACTACGTATTCGCTTGTTGGATCGATTGTCATAGCAGTGATTGTACCAGCAGGTGAACCCCAACCGAGCTTGATTGCGTTGAGGTGAACGTAATCGTAACCTGAAAGGTCAACGTCTACGTGACCATCCTCACCAATAGTTGGGTTGATCTCGATGAGAGAGTTGTCAGCCTGACGGTTGATCATAACGCGGAGCTGAACGCCTGGAGTACCTTCGATACGGAGAACAGAAGCACCTGTGAGGTCAGCATAGTCTGTGTTAGTAACGTTACCGCTACCGTAAACTACGTTACCAGCGCCCATTTCTGAGCCGAGTTCTGCAGCATCCCAGTAAGGAGTTTCGTTGTTAACCTGAGCTGAAGCGTCGAAGCCGTCCCAACCCTTGAACATATCCTGTGTGAGAGGAGTGTCAGCGAATGTAGGTTCTGGAACTGGGTTGAGGAGAGAGTCAACATACTCTTCGATACCATCCCACCATTCGATGTTTACATAACCCCAAGTAGTTGCAGTTGCACTGTACATCCAAGCAGAGAGAGTTACATAACCGTTTTCAGGTTCTGCATTTACATAGCAGTCGTAATTTGGATAAATATACTGGCTGGTAGCATCACCGAAGGTGAATGTAGCATAACCACCGTCTTCGTAAGCAATAGCTTTGCCATTATTGCTCATTGAAGTAACACGCTGTTCAGCGTTACCTTCAACAGTAATTGTGTTTGCAGTACCATCTATCTGAGTGATTGTAAGCTTGTTCTCACCTACAACACCAGTAATAGTAACCTTCTGACCAAGAGCAGACTCATAGAAGTCTGACCAGCCTTTAGCAGGAACGATATAACCAGTCTTTGTCCAAGTTTCTGGTTCTACAGGCTTCTGAGCCTCTTCCCATGCCTTGAGAGCATCGATAGCAGCCTGATCTACACCGAAGTAGATTTCATCAGTACATGCGTTCTTGAGAGTGAGGTGGAGTGCAGGATTACCGTCTACCTCGATACCAACGAGAGTACCAGCGTATGGAACCATACCACATTGTATTGTGAATCCTTCTGCAGAGATTACACCAGTTTCAAGGTCAATAGTAACATCAGAAATAGTGAACTCATCGAATGTGAATGGCATTGTAGGAGTAGTGAATCCAGAGAATGTAATATCCAAAGTGTTTTCACCAGTCTTCTCAACCTTGATTGTCTGGTCTGTAGTAGTAGTGCCCATTACACCAGCACTTGGATGAGAAAGAGTCTGCTCGATGATACCGTCTATAGAAACATAAGATGGAGTTTCAACTTCAGTGTACTTAACATTCTTGTAAGAGAGCCATGAGATGTTGTTGTCAGCAGCAACGTTGAATGCAACTACGAGGTTACCTTCTTCGTCAGCTACACCCTGAGCAACAGCTTCGATGATGCGGAACTGTGAAGTGCCAACCTGTTCACCAGCGCAAGCGTCAACAGCTTCGCCTTCACCTGCCTGGAATGTGATACCAGTAGCAACACCTTCAGCACCGTTCTTCATACGAACACGTGTCCATGCAGAAACTTCGTAAGTCTTACCAGCCTCAAGGCCAGTGAGAGTAGTAGAGATTGTGTTCTCACCAAGTGAGTTGCTATCA
>DCIW01000068.1:0-5186 GCA_002317225.1 Prevotellaceae bacterium UBA1716
ATGCGGTTTGCCTTGACAAGATTCTCAATATCGCGGTCGCTCCATTCATCAAAGAAACGAGCATATCCGTTCTTACATTTCTTATATCTCCACATGTCAAACGACTCAGCCATAACCATCATGCCGAGAGAGTCACAAACATCCATCTGCATCTGCGAAGGCATATTGTGAGCTGTACGAATAGCATCGCAACCCATTGCCTTTAGAAGTTCAATCTGACGAATTATTGCTGATTTGTTAACAGCAGCACCAATCATACCGAGGTCGTGGTGAAGACACACACCCTTGAACTTGCGAGTCTTACCATTGAGTTGGAAACCACCCTCAGCAGAACATTTTACAGTGCGGAATCCCACTTTCTTTGTGATAGTGTCAAACACTCGTCCCTTACCTCCGTTCTCAATTTGGAAGAGCGAAACTTTCATGTTGTACAATTTAGGAGTTTCTGGTGTCCATGGAATGATATTGTTAATTCCTGTGATATACCTTGCAGTACCATCCTCTCCAATGGTTGCGAGAATATTTTGCTTTGATCCTTTTTCTGTTTCAATTTGAAACTCAATTCCAAAACGCTTTGACTTTAATTCATTCGCTGATAATCCCACAACATCAGCAGAGAGTTCAACCTGAGCAAATGAGTCGAATAGAAGCATGGTGTTGGTGTTTACGCTCCATTGCTCGATAGCTACCTTTTGGGTTTCAATAAGAGAAACCGGACGGAAAAGTCCTGCACCAGGATACCAACGGCTGCTCTCTTCAAGGTTCTGAAGATGAACTGCAAGAGTATTCTTGCCTCCATTCTTATTTATATAAGGTGTGATGTCAATATTGAATGCATTGTATCCATATTTCCACTCACCAGCAACCTTTCCATTTACATAAACAACAGGTTCAGCCATTGCACCATCAAAGTTAAGAATAGCACGAGGGCAATCTTTCTGGACGGTAAATGTTGTGCGATACCAACCAGCACCAATCCAAGGGAGAGAACCTGAGCGACCAGTCTTCTCAGTTGCTTCCTTCTCACCATTCTGCTCGATAGCAACAGTTTGCTTGTCAATCTCCTTGTCGAATGGACCAGAGATTGCCCAATCGTGAGGAACTGAAACAGTCTGCCATTTGCTATCGTTATAGTTGATTTGTGAAGGAGCAGTTGCATCAAGTTTCTCAGCACGAGCGAACTTCCATCCGTTGGAAAGTATTGTTTCTTTGCGTTGAGCATTTGCAGAAAGAGCAGTAAGTGCAAGTATTCCTGCGAATATGAAATTGCGTATCATAAGAATGTATAGATTAGTTTTTTTAGTTTCTTTCAATTGAAAAAAGTTTGGAAATATATTGATTATCGGCAAATTTACGAAAAAACATTTAAACATGAAGAATAAATGCTTGAAATAATTCATAAATAGGCATCAGTAAAATGAAAATAGAGATTTTCCATTGTTAAATGGGCAAATCCCTAATACAACGAACGAAAAAAGTTAGTACCTTTGCACTCACTTCAAAAAAGTAAGTAATAGATACTAACTTAATTTTTATAAGATTATGAATAAAGTAAAGACAATATCTTTGGTGATTGCGACTTCATTGCTCGTTACAAGCTGTGCTTCATATAGTCAGTTTGGGGCAGGTGCTACAGGTGCTATGGTAGGAAGTCGAGTAGGGCGTGATGTAGGTTTCCTTGTAGGAGGTCATCGCCATTTTGGTGGTAGCAGTTCTGCGCTTGGCAGTCTTATTGGTGCTGGTGTTGGTGCGGCTCTTGGTGTTGGTATTCAGAATAGTATCGAACAGTCAAGAGAAAGACGATATGCTGAAAATGCACAGAACCAATACCAAAATCAGTATCAGAACCAGTATCAAGGCAACAGCACATATAGTGATGATTATCAGAGTGGTGGCGGTTCGGACTATGCACGTTCTGCTTCATCAAACAGTTATCTCTCTGTCGAACCACTCTCATACATGGATGCCGATGGTGACGGCTATGTTAGCAAAGGCGAGACAATTGAGATTGAGACTTATATCACAAACAAGAGCAATACAGCATTGCAGAACGTGAAGATTACGATTGATGTTCCTGAAAAGCGTTATGTAACAGTTTCTTCACCGTTGGTCACAAACCTCAGCCCTGGTCAGAAGATTCGATATACAGGTCGCATCTATTGTCAGAAGGCAAAGGCAAATACTGTGCTCAACGTTAGTTTGAATGTAAATGCGAACAATCAAGACCTCAGTTCAGGCAACTTGCCTATTTACATGAAGTAACGACTGCATCCTTTGGTGCTTTCTGGTTCTCGTCGAAGATGAGTTCACCAATATTTCCTTCCACGGTAATTGTGCCGCTGGAAGGATTTTTTATGCTCACAACATCGCCTTTGATATTTCCGTTCACGGTTGAATATTCAAAGAGAAGATTAGCATCATCACCAAATGTGCAGTCTTCGAGAATAAGTCCGTCCACATAGCAAAGCAACTGTTCTCCAGTAAGATGACAGCGCACGAGCTTGATATTCTTACCATACCAAGCGAGATATTCGCCATTGAGTTCGGAGTCGTAGATGGTCACATTCTCTGCTTCCCAAAATGCGTCCTTTGAGTTGATTACAGCATTATGTATCTCAACATTCTTTGCATACTGAAAACCGTAATTGCCTTCTTGATGATAATCGTTGATAAGGATGTTTTCTGTGTGCATGAAGACATAGTCGCAATTGTCTATGCGAACATTCTTCAACTCTACATTCTTGCAATCCCAAAGGAACTGTTCGCCGTTAGGGAAGTTGGTGTTCTCTACATAAATGCCATCCATTCTGCGGAACAACTTCGGTGCATCAACTTTACAATTAGTCATGCGGCAATTCTCGGAATACCAAAGACTTGAGCGGGCACTCTCTGCAAAATAGCAGTTGTTTACCTTGAAACCTTTAGTTTCCCAAAATACATATTTTCCTTCGAAAGTGCAGCCTTCTGCCTCTATATTGCTTGATTCCTTGATAGACGATTCGCCCACATGAATAGTCACGTTCTCAAGTCGCAGATCATGTGATGCGTACAAAGGACGTTCACCGCCAAATTCCTTATCTTTAATTAGTTCCATAGTTCCTGAGTTTTAATTGTTTATTCCTTTGCACCATTTGTTACCATAGAGTCTATACAAGAATATTGCTCCTCTGAAACAGAGTTCAACTGCCATCGCAAACCACACACCAGGTAATCCGTAAGTGCCTGCAAGCAATGCTGCGAGGGTGATACGAACCACCCAAATGCTTCCGAGGTTCATTATACAAGGAATGATAGTATCGCCCGCTCCAACGAATACCCCGTATGCTACAATGCTTGCAGCAAACATAGGTTCGGCAAATGCCTCGATGCGAAGTGCTTCAGTAGCAAGTGATTGCACTCCGAGGTCGGGAGTCATGATAGTCATCAGTTCTGGTGCAAAGATATACATGATAACTCCCATGAAGCTCATGATTGCAATACCGGAAAGGGTAGTTATCCAACCAAAAGAGCGTGCTAAAGGTGCTCGTTTTGCACCAAGACTTTGACCTACAAGAGTAGTTGCCGCTTCACCAATACCATATCCAGGCATATAGCAGAGTGCCTCAATAGTGATACCAAACGAGTTTGCTGCAATAGCGATAGTTCCAAGTGGTGCAACGATAATGGTCGACATAATCTGCGCTCCACACATCACAAGATGCTCAATACCAATAGGTCCACCAATCTTCAGACCTTTCAATAATGTGATTTTTCTTAACTTAAACGAACCTTTGTGCTCTATCAAGTTGAGTTCTTTATGCCTGAAAATTAGGAAGTAGAACATCAAAATGCACGATAAGGTCTGTGCAACAAGTGTTCCTAATGCTGCTCCAAGCACACCTAAATGCATTCCGAAGATAAACAGCATGTTGAATACCACATCGAGCACACAAGACAGCACATTGATGAAGGCTGGAATCTTCATTTCGCCCGAACATCTCAGCATAGAACCCGATAATCTGCGAGTCATGACAATAGGCAATGCTAAGCAAAATATGAGGAAATAAGTCGATGCATCATTTTGAATCGCCTTCTCTCCACCAAGCCAACCAGGGAGGAATGGGGCGATGATACAACCGATGGCAGCAAGTACGGTTGCCCAAGAAAGACAGGCCACGTAGGCTTGTCGCATCACACTACGAGCCTCTTCGTAGTTCTTTGCTCCAAAAGCATGTGCTACCTGAACTGAAAAACCAACTGCCGCTGAACCGCAAAGTCCGCCCAAAAGCCAAATACTCGTGCTAACAATTCCAATACTTGCACTTGCACGCGCTCCAAGACTACCCACCATCGATGCATCAATATACTGCATGACGATATCGCTCAACTGAGCCATCATGGCTGGAGCTGAGAGCAGGAGGGTGAGGCGTAGCATGTCGCTTCGGCTCATGTCCTTCCCTTCACGAATCATGTGCAGGAGGGTGTCTTTGCTGTGTTTCATCTAAATGTTTTCAGAGTGTAGAGAGATATCTGACAACTGCCTGACGGATAGATATCAAACCTATCTCATCAGGGTTAATGTCTTCTTTCTTTATCCACATAAGTGCGGCAACATCATCTTGTGGCTTAAGCGTGATGTCGCTTGGAATAGTCATCTTGAAGAAGGTGTCGCAACTGTGAATAGTAAGTTTTGAATACTCGTAAATGTCTGGAATAGAGAACAAGAACTGCAATTCCTCTTCACGAATCTCCACACCAGTCTCTTCCATCATCTCACGAACCATTGCGTGGGTTGACGACTCTTCCGGATCAACAAAACCGCCCACAATGTCGAGTGTTCCCTTTGCAGGGTTGCAAGCACGACGACACATTAGCAGTTCGCCCTTCTCATTCTCGATGATACAAGCAACTGCTGCGGCAGCGTTGAAATAATAAACAAATCCGCAGTCCTCACAACGCTTCGACTTGAAGTCGTTTTCAACGAAGTGGGCGGAACCGCAAATCGGACAATATTTGAATTTTTCTAAATAGTGCATCTATTGCTTTGGCTCGTGTGTCTGATAAATAATGTACGAACCATCTGCAAAGATACGAAATTTTTCTGACAATGCTTCATTAAGTGTGCCTTGCCATAACTCTTTGTATGGATAAGCGTCCCATTTCAAACCTTCGCTGTTCAGTTTTGCACAATCGAGATTGAAAATGCT
>DCIW01000068.1:5267-6099 GCA_002317225.1 Prevotellaceae bacterium UBA1716
GTAACCATAATTGGCTTGATGTTGAACTCATGACTATAGAAGTTCATCAACGCAATATTGCCCAATGTATGGTCCTCTCGCTTACCCGTACAACCTAAATACACTATCTCCTTATATCCTTTCTCAATACAAAAGCGGGTGCATTTCGTGAGGTCGTTATATTCCTGTTCATCAACTATATGAACTATATCTGCATACTTCTCCCTAATATCCTCACTAAGCGAATCGCCATCGCCCACAATAGCATCAGGCACAATGCCTTTCTCAATCATCTTGGCTCCTGCACCATCACAGCAACAAAGGAACTTCGCACGTTGCAAAATTCCTAAACTAACAGGGTGGGTAGGGTAGTCGCCATCACCAAGTATCACGCATTCATAATCTTTCTCCATTTGAAATAACCGTATATGGCAATTATGGTATATAATCCGTAAAGTGCTGAGTAGAAGAATATTCCTTTGTAAATATACAATCCGCAGCAAACGGCATCAACAGCTACCCAAGTCCACCATTGCTCTATCCATTTGCGTGCAAGCATCCACATGCCCACGATGCTGAGTGCGGTGGTGAAAGAGTCCCACCAAGGCACATTGCTGTCTGTATAGCGCTCAAGAATGAGTCCTATTGCAATAAAGCAAAGGATGAAGCAAGCTGCCAACTGCCAATATTTCTCCTTTGGTGTGTATGTAATCGGCAACTCCTTCTCTTCCTTCTTCTTACAAAACTGCCACACCACAAAACCATAAATGGCTGCAATCAAGTAATATATGTTTATTCCGAAGTCAGCATAAAGCCCTGCCTTATAATACACAAATATGGAGATAGCGGGCAT
>DCIW01000113.1 GCA_002317225.1 Prevotellaceae bacterium UBA1716
TGCTAAGGCTGTTGCATTCGGCGAGTGCTTGAAGCCAGAATGGAAGCAGTATGCTGCTCAGGTTCAGAAGAACGCTAAGGTTCTTGCAGAAGAACTCACAAAGCGTGGCTTCGCTATAGTTTCTGGTGGTACAGACAACCACTCTATGCTCGTTGACCTCCGCACTAAGTACCCTGATCTCACAGGTAAGGTTGCAGAGAACGCACTCGTTGCTGCTGATATCACTATCAACAAGAACATGGTTCCATTCGATACTCGCAGTGCATTCCAGACTTCAGGTTTCCGTCTCGGTACTCCAGCTATCACTACTCGTGGTGCTAAGGAAGACCTCATGATTAAGATCGCTGCATGGATCGAGGAAGTTCTCAACGCTCCAGAAGATGAGAACGTAATCGCTAAGGTTCGTGGCGAAGTAAATGAGGAAATGAAGAATTATCCATTGTTCGCTTGGTAAAGCCCCTAACCCCAACCCTTTCCCCTAAAGGGGCAAGGGAGTTGGTTACTAAGCCAAGCTTGGAAAAGTAAATATATTGATAGATGAACAGACAACCTCTTTTAGGTAAGACATTAATTGAGTTGCAGGATATATGCCTGCAACTCTCTATGCCTAAATTCACAGCAAAACAGATTGCACAGTGGATTTATGTGAAGCATTTACGTTCAATAGACGATATGACCAATCTCTCAAAGGCAAACCGCGAGAAGTTGGCTGCTGAATATTGTGTGGGATGCTCCAAACCTATTGAGGCTATGCGTAGTGTGGACGGTACGGTGAAGTACTTGTTCAGCACAGAAAGCGGTCACTTCGTTGAGACCGTTTATATTCCTGATGGCGATCGTGCCACTTTGTGCGTGAGTTGTCAGGTAGGTTGCAAGATGAATTGCCTCTTCTGCCAGACAGGCAAGCAAGGATGGCAAGGCGACTTGACCGTCACAGATATCTTGAACCAAATCTATTCGGTAGAGAATGCCGAGACCTTGACTAACATAGTGTATATGGGTCAAGGCGAACCATTCGACAACCTCGATAACGTGATGCGTTCGACCGAGGTTATGACTTCCGACTGGGGATATGCGTGGAGCCCTCGACGCATCACAGTATCGACAGTAGGATTGAAAAAGAACATGAAGCGTTTCTTGGATGAGAGCGAATGCCACCTCGCTGTGTCACTCCACTCCCCTATCCACGAACAGCGCCTTAGCATGATGCCTGCAGAAAAGCAGTTTGCTTCGAAAGACATCATGGAACTCCTCAAGAAGTACGATTGGAGTCATCAACGCAGGTTGACTTTCGAGTACATTCTTTTCGGAGGAATTAACGATTCAAATCTCCACGCAAAGGAATTGGTACGATTACTCAGCGGACTCGACTGCAGAGTCAACCTCATCCGTTGGCACAAGATTCCTGATGTGGAACTAAACGAAGTTGCGCCTGAGCGAATGACCGCCTTCCGCGACTACCTCAACAATCACGGTATCACTTGTACCATCCGTGCAAGTCGAGGACAAGACATTTATGCCGCTTGTGGTTTGTTGAGCACAAAAGAACAGGAATGTCAAAGTTCTGGACACGATAGTGTCTAATAATTGGACACGGAAAAGTTTTTATATTAAAAGGCTTTGAAGAGATATAAATTATCCTTTACCTTTGCATCAGAAACTTTAACCAAAAACATTTTATAATATGAAAACAAGAGTAATTACAATATTAGTGATGGTAGCAGTGGTTCTCTCTGGCTGCGACAGTAAGCACAAAAGACGCGGTTCGATTCTTACTCCACAGTCTTCGGGCAATCCTTACGAAGTGATGGTAGTAGCCGATGACTCTGTTTATCAAGGTTATGCGGGCAAGGCCATCCAGGCAATTCTTGACAAGTCGCTCCTCGGTCTTCCTCAAGCAGAAGAGCAATTCCACAAGAGTCATATCGAGCATAAGCACTTTGACAAGATCACAAATATATTCCGTAACATCTTCAAAATCAATATCGGCAAGGAATATACTATGGCTAAGATGCATGTCGAGAGGGATGTCTACTCTGCCCCACAGATGATAATCACCCTCAACGCACCTGACCAACTCACAGCAAGTGTGTATATCACAGAGCATACCAAACAGATTGAGTCGCTCATCAATAGCGAAGAAATCAATCGTGCCGCAAACGACCTTGTAGATGAGCACAACTCGAAGTTTACCGAGGAAGTGAAGAAGATGTTCGGTTGCACCATGTATATTCCTTATTCGCTCAAGGAGATGAAGAAGGGCGAGAACTTTATCTGGGCATCAGACAACGGTCTCAGCACCATTCAGAATATCGTAATCTACTCACTCCCATACGTCAGCGAGAAAATGTTCATGCGTGGCCCTTACATCGCACTCCGCGACACAGTCATGAAGAAGAATATCCCAGGCGGTCGCGAAGGTCAGTGGATGCAGACAAACAAGGAATTCGTCTGGACAAACAATATCAGCGTGAAGGGCGTTTACGCAATGGAGGCTCGCGGTCTTTGGGAAATGCGAGACGATGCAATGGGCGGTCCTTTCGTAAGCCACAGCCGCATCGACTCTGTAAATGGTCGCATCATCGTTGTCGAAGGCTTCGTTTATGCTCCTGACAAGAAGAAACGCAGTATGCTCCGCCGCATGGAGGCTGCACTCTACACGCTCGAAACTCCTGATGGTTCGAAGAAGAACGAAGACACGAAAAAGAACTAACATAATAACGAAAATCGAATCATCGATCAATCGATCAATCGAATAATCGAACAAACGAACATTCTCAAATAACACATAAACAATTTTAATGGACAAACCAATTATCGCAATAACTCAAGGCGACACTAATGGTGTCGGTTTGGAAATGATTTTGAAGGCATTCGAGTGCGAAGAGATGCTCGATATCTGTACTCCGGTGATCTATGGTTCACCAAAAGTTGCCACATATCACCGCAAGCAAATCAACTCACAGACAAGTTTTGTAGTTCGTGACTCATACGAACTGATACAGCACAAGTCTGTCAACATGCTCAACCCATTCGGTGAGGATGAAATCAAGATTGAGTTCGGACAGCCAACACAAGAATCAGGTGCTGCAGCCCTCCGCTCGCTCGTTGCTGCACTCAAGGACATGAAGGAAGGTCGTGGCGAAATGCTCGTAACTGCTCCTATGACTCGTGCAAACGTGCAGAAGGACTTCCCTGGTACGACTGCCCTTATCGAGAAAGCACTCGGCAAAGGTCAGAAGGCTCTCAACATCCTTATCCACAATAACCTTCGCGTTGCACTCGCAACTACCAATCTCCCACTTTCGGGCATTGCAGAACAGATTACAAAAGAAAATATTGCAGAGAAGATACAGATTCTCGACGAGACTCTAAAGCGCGACTTTATGATTTACAACCCTCGCATCGCAGTGCTTTCGCTCAATCCACGTTGTGGTGAGGAAGGCATTTTCGGTACTGAGGAGCAGGAAGTTATCAAACCTGTAATATCTGAATTGTTTGACAAGGGCATCCGTTGCTTCGGTCCATACGCAGCCGACAACCTCTTCGGTTCGGGCGACTATCAGCGTTTCGATGCAATCCTTGCTATGTACCACGACCAGGGCATCACACCATTCAAGGCAATTTGCTCTGATGAAGGTGTAAGCTATATCGCAGGTGTTCCTGTTATCGTCGCTTCTCCTGCAATGGGTCCAGACTTTGCCAATGCTGGTAAGAACGTGACAAATGAGGCTTCATTGCGTGAGGCAATATATACTGTTATCGATGTGCAGAAGCATCGTTTGCAGTATGACCGAGCTCATCAAAATCCGCTTCGCAAACAATACTTCGAGAAGCGTGACGACTCCGATAAGCTCAAACTCGACCAAGTAACTGAAGATGACACACTCTAAACTCATAACGGTTCTTCTTGCCGGTTGCCTATCTGCTAACGCATACGGGCAAACCTCAAATTCCGAAGACGATAACGCTACAAAGCATACACTTGCCTCGGGCCTTACACTTGATGTGGAGGTTCAAGGCACTGCTGCTTCTGGTGATAACGCCCCACTATGGCTTTCGAGCAATAGGTTCGGAATGGGAAGCACGAAGAAACTAAGTGGTTATGAGCGTGTAAGCCTGATGCGAACTGAGCAGAACGACTCAACTCGCAATTGGCGTTATGGCTATGGACTTGACCTCGCTTTACAGGAAGGTTCGACAAGCACATTCTTCATCCAACAAGCATTTGCATCTGTTGCATATAAGAAACTTCGTCTTATCGTTGGTTCAAAGGAGACTCCTCTCGACATCAAGAATCCCGAACTCTCAAGCGGTAGCCTTTCGATGGGTATCAATGCCCACCCTATCCCACAAGTTAAGTTCGAGATTGACTACTTCAGCATTCCAGGCACTCACCAATGCTGGAAGTGGAAGGTTTCGGGCAGTTATGGTATGACTACCGATGGCCGTTGGCAAGAAGATTTCTCAAAGGGAACTAAAAACCGCTACACAAGCAGCCACCTCTATCACGAGAAGCGAATCTATTGGAAGTTTGGTAAGGAATATGTGCAGAAGTGCCCGCTCACATTTGAGATTGGTCTTCGCATGGCTACTCAGTTCGGTGGAACATCATACAATGTTACCGGTCGCACAATGAGCGGTCCGACTACCGTAGAAAACTCTCAAGACCTCAATGCTTTCTGGCACGCCCTCACTTGGGGAGGCAGCGATGCGACTGATGGAACAGAAAAGAACTCGGAAGGCAATCAGCTTGGTAGTTATAACATGGCACTTGCATGGACCACAAACGACTGGATGGTACGTGCTTATGCAGAGCGTTACTTCGATGACCAATCGATGATTACCTTCCAATATGGTGTGCAAGACCATCAATGCGGACTTGAGGCAAAACTTCCAAAGAACAAGTTTGTTACGGGCATCGTACTCGAACATATCAGCACACGAAACCAATCGGGAGCTGTGTATCACGACCAAAGTGCAAGCATACCTGACAAGATGAATGGACGAGACAACTATTACAACAATAATGTCTATGATGGTTGGCAACATTGGGGAATGGCACTTGGCAATCCATTGCTCACCTCTCCTTTATATAATAAGGATGGGCACGTGTACTTCTACAATAATCGTGTGAAGGCATGGCATATTGGTCTTTCAGGCGATCCTACAAAAGATATCCATTGGCGATTCCTCCTCTCGCTTACCGAGAACTGGGGAACATACGATATTCCATTCAAGAAGAAAGAACTGCAGCAATACTGCATGGGCGAAGTCACATACTCTCCTCAGTGGTCAAAAGGATGGACCGGTAAAGTGGCTTTAGGTTATGATCACGGTGGTGTGATAGGCAATTCGTTTGGTGGACAACTCACCATTCACAAGTCATTCAACCTTGTCAAATAACAAGTCCCACCTTAAACTTGAAACCCGAAACTTGAAACTCGAAACTTCAGAAACATGAAACCCAAATTTCTCCTATATATATTAATAATGTGTAGCACGCTTATCGCTTGCGACAAGATGCCCGCAAATGGCGACCTTGACGGAATGTGGCAAGTGATGCAGGTAGAGCATAACGGAGTCACGAAGAATGTGGCTGCCGATCAGTTGTATATGTCAATACAGCTGAAACTTTTTATGTTAGGAGACATAGAGTACAGTCGCCGTTACTTCGGATATTTTGAGCATGTAGGTGATTCGATGCGCCTTTGGAAATTCTCCAAAGCATCAGCCAACGAAAGCGGTGCAGATGATAATATCCCAGTAAACGAACTCGACAAAATAAGACTCAAGCAGTGGGGATTCTACTCAGTCAACGAGTCGTTCAAAGTGGACAAATTAACCAAAGACATCCTTATCATGCATAACGATTCGTCCACAATTCACTTTATTAAGTTCTAAATGTCGTATAAATTCTTTCGGTAAGAACTTTTTTGTGTAACTTTGCAGACCGTTCATTAAATAAAAATGACTAACAATAACGACACACGATTCTTTGACAGATTCCTCACAACAGGATTCTTCTCAGGATATTCCCCATTTGCCCCAGGCACAATGGGAGCACTTGTTGCTACAATACTTTGGATTGGATTGAGTGCCCTACTTAATGACATGGACACCCTCTTCATGATAACGATGTATGCAA
>DCIW01000188.1 GCA_002317225.1 Prevotellaceae bacterium UBA1716
ATGCTGAGGAAGACCGAATCCCATCTGTTCGCGAATATGCAGCCAATGTAGAAGTTAACGTAAACACATGCATGAGGGCTTACGATTGGCTCTGCTCACAGGATGTTATCTTCACAAAGCGCGGACTCGGATATTTCGTTTCGCCAGGTGCTCGCGACTCTATCCTTGTGGTTCGCAAAAAAGAATTCTATGACGAGTTTGTTCCAGAACTTATCCAAAAGATGAACACACTCAACATCACAAAAGATGAATTACTAAAAGCAATCAAATAGACAAAAACATAACAAAAAGTATCAATTATGAAAACAAGATCATTTATTATCGTAGCAGTTTTGGCATCTTTGCTTATGACAAGTTGTAAGAATGCCATCAAGCAAATAACTGAACAGGCAAAGCACGAAATAAAGGAAAACCACGAATACCGCGACTCTGAAAAGTGGGGCAAAGTGGTTGAAAAGGAGATTGGCGACTCTACCCAAATGTTCCAGAAGATTCAGATTGACGGAAACGTAGAAGTTGTCTTCACTCAGGGCGATGTTTGCAAAATCAAGGCTTACGGAAACGAAAAGGCTATCGATGAGTATCAGTTCTCAACCGAAAACAATGTTGATAACACTATCACTCAGGTCATTAACCTCAAGAATTTCTCATACGAAAAGAATAAGGAAAATCATAATGTGGATAAGAACACTCCTGCCATCACAGTCTATATTACTGCTCCAAGGCTCGAAGACATCACAGTTTATGGTGCTGGCGATATCAAGTTCGATAGCGACCTTGCTCAGGAAGAAAACCTTAGTATCACTATCAACGGTGCTGGTGATGTAGACGTGGAGAATGTGGAAATAGGTGCATTCGAATGCACAATCAACGGTGCGGGCGACATCACAGCCGAAAGCATCAAGTGTAGTGGTAATGCCGATTTCACAATCAACGGTGCGGGGGATATCGACACAAAACTTAAGTGCGAAAATGCAAAACTCCAAGTGAATGGTGCAGGTGATATCGGTCTTAACGTGAAGTGTAACGAACTCATTGCCAACTGCAACGGTGTCGGTGACATCAAACTCAAAGGCGAATGCAACCAGCTTATCAAGAGCGATGGTGCTATTGGTGGCATCGACTCACGCAACTTAAAGGTTAACGGTAATGTAAAGATTGAAAAATGATCCATCTATCCAACATCCACAAGACGTACAAGGGCGCACAACCTTTGCACGTCTTGAAGGGTATAAATATAGACATAGCAGAAGGCGAGTTCGTTGCCATCATGGGTGCTTCGGGTTCGGGAAAGAGTACTTTGCTCAATGTTCTCGGAATCCTCGACGACTATGACGAGGGCGAATACTATCTCGGCGACACTCTCATCAAGGATCTGAGCGAGACAAAAGCAGCCGATTATCGCAACCGCATGATTGGATTTATCTTCCAGTCGTTCAATCTTATAACATTCAAGAATGCTGTTGAGAATGTGGCGCTGCCATTGTTTTATCAAGGAGTGAGCCGAAGAAAACGAAATGCTCTTGCACTCGAATATCTTGAAAAGGTGGGACTGAAAGATTGGGCAGACCACTACCCTAACGAACTCTCAGGCGGTCAGCGTCAGCGTGTTGCTATTGCTCGTGCTCTGATTACCCATCCAAAGATAATCCTTGCCGACGAACCTACTGGTGCTCTCGATTCGAAGACTACGGTCGAAGTGCTCGATCTTCTGAAAGAACTGCATAAGCAAGGCATGACTATCATCGTCGTTACCCACGAACTCGATGTGGCTCGCCAAGCAGATAGAATAATTAATATTATCGACGGACTTATTGTTACTGATAAGACTGAATATCAGGAGAATGGAAAAGTGAAATAAGAAGTCCCTAGCCCTCCTCATCGCGTCAGCGCTTTCGAGCTTGACAAGAAAGAACGAGGAGTCCTGCCGGGCAGTTAACAGATAGAACTATAACATATTTCAAGCCATCTTCCCCCAACCGGATGGCCGCCCCCTTGGGGGGTCGGGGGGCTCTATGTTTGATATAATACAAGAAATCATAGGCGAACTCAAGCGCAACAAGCTTAGGACCATAGCCACAGGATTTGCGGTGACAAGCGGATTGTTCTTGCTCATCGTGCTTCAAGGTGCGGGCAATGGTCTCATTCATTCGTTTACGGCGAATATGGGCGACTTTGCGTTTGATGCCATACGCATCTATGGAGGCATGACGACCAAGCCTTTCCAGGGCATAAAGGAAGGGCGTGCCATCAATCTTGATGACCGCGATGTCAATATGTCCAAGCGTTCGTTCCCTAATCAGGTGTCGGATGTGATGCCTACTTTGCAACAATCGGGACTGAATGTAAGTTTCGGCGATAACTATATAAGTGCCAGTCTTTATGGTGTTTATTCTGATTTTCAAGGTCTAGAAGCAATCAAGATTCTGCAAGGACGATTTATCAACAATATTGATATCGACCAGACCAGAAAGGTTATTGTAATTGATAATAGTTCGGCAGACGACCTATTTAAAAATCATGAGAATCCTATCGGACAAAACTTGAAGGTAGGCAATATATCATATAAGGTGGTAGGTGTGTTTAAGGCAAATGAGATGCAGAACCAGAATGACTTCTACATCCCCTATTCTACCCTCGGCATTATCTACAATCGTGGTCGCTACATCGATGAGTTGGCCATGAAGATTAAGAACATTCCGACCGACTCGGCAATGAATCTGTTTATGGATGACTATATTCGTGCTTCGAGCTACATACACACTTTCGATCCTACCGACAAGCGTGCTCTCTGGATTAGGAATCAGGCAGGAGATAATATCCAGATGAACAAGGCGATGGATATTTTGAAGAATGCTTTCTTTATCCTCGGTCTGCTTACTCTCGTGAGCGGTATCGTTGGCGTTAGTAACATCATGCTTATATCGGTGAAAGAGCGTACTCGTGAGTTCGGAATTCGTCGTGCCATAGGTGCTCGTCCTTGGAGCATCATCAGGATGGTTATCCTTGAGAGTGTTATCATCACTTCTATTTTCGGATACATCGGTATGCTGCTTGGCATCTTCTTCTGCGAATGGATGGATAAGGCAGTAGGCGGTCAGACAATGGATTTGGGAGTTTTCCAGACAAAATACTTCATCGATCCTACCGTCGACCTATCTATTTGCATTCAGGCAACTATAGTGATTATTATTGCGGGTGCTTTGGCAGGATTCTTCCCTGCTCGTAAGGCCGTGAAAGTTAAACCAGTTGAAGCGTTGAACGGATGAAAATAATTGATTTAGACTTGTGGGAGGAGATATTCGACTCCCTCACGAAAAATAAGACTCGTACGTTCCTCACGGCATTCGGCATCTTCTGGGGTATCTTCATGCTCATATTGCTTATGGGTGGCGGCAACGGACTCAAGTCGATGCTCGGGCAGAACTTTGCTGGTTTTGCAAGCAATTCGGGATTCATGATTTCCAATGTTACGAGCGAGCCATATAAGGGTTTCCGCAAGGGAAGATATTGGAACATCACTCTGAAGGATGTGGATAAGGTAAAGAATTGTGTGCCTGAAATAGATATCTGCACTCCTACCATCCGAAATTGGGGCAGTATTGCCAAGGCCGACAACCATAGCATGAGCGTACAAATCTGCGGCGAAAAAGGCGATTACAATCAGGTTGATAATCCTAAAATTAAGTTTGGACGCGAAATAAATGATATTGATTGCATTCAGCATCGAAAGGTTTGTGTCATAGGTTCGCGAATTGTTGAGGAACTGTTTCCTTCGATTGGAAAGAATGGTAATCCTTGTGGACGACATATACAGGTGGATAGTGTCAGTTATACGATTGTTGGAGTCAGCGGAAAGAGTTCTGGAGGTATAAGCATCGGAGGAAATGCAACAACGATGGTTCATCTGCCTTATTCGACTATGCAACAAATGTATAATAAAGGTGATGCGGTGGATATCCTTTGTCTGACGGCAAAGTCACAGTATAAGATGTCTGATGTTCAATATAAGGTGGAACAGCTCTTGAAGCGCACTCATCTTATTAGTCCTGACGACACACAAGCTCTTGTGAAAGTAAATGCTGAGGCAGTCTTCTCGATGGTCGACAATCTTTTCAAGGGAGTCAGCATTCTTGTTTGGATGATTGGTCTTGGAACCCTTATAGCAGGTGCTATCGGTGTCAGCAACATCATGATTGTTACGGTCAAGGAACGAACAACAGAAATTGGTATTCGACGTGCTATCGGTGCCACTCCTTCAAACATCCTGATGATGGTGATGTCTGAAAGTATTGTGCTGACACTCGTCGCGGGTATGAGCGGCATTTCGTTTGCGGTGTTTATTCTTCAAGCACTTGAGAATAGTATGCAAGAAGATTCGCCGGGTTCGGTATTCCAAATCACTTTCGGACTCGCAATAGGTGCCGCTTTGATGCTCAGCATTCTCGGTATCATCGCAGGACTTGCTCCAGCATTAAGAGCTATGAAAATCAAGCCTGTTGATGCTATGCGTGAGGAATAGGAGCCCCCCTTCCCCCAAAGGGGGCGTCCTGCCGGATAGTACATAAAGAACAAAAACAATAGAATAACAATAACAAAACTAATACGAGCCATCACCCCCAACCGGATGGCCGCCCCCTTGGGGGGATGGGGGGCTTCATTATGAAAAAATTCTTCAAATGGGCACTTATCACTCTTATTGCCCTCATTTTCATCGGAACATTTGTGTTCCTCTACAAGAAGTCGCAACCTAAGGAAGATGTGTACGAAATCTGTACAGTCGAAATTAAGGATCTTGAGCGTTCAACTATCGTTACCGGTAAGATTGAACCACGAGACGAAGTTAATGTGAAGCCACAGATTTCGGGTATCATCACCGAACTCTATAAGCGTGCGGGAGATGTTGTCTCTAAGGATGAAGTGATTGCTAAAGTGAAAGTTATCCCAGAAATGTCGACAATCAGCAATGCCGAAAGCAACGTGAAACTTCAGGAGATTTCGCTTCGTCAAGCACAAACAGACTATGATCGTATGAAGAATCTTTATAACGATAAAGTTGTTAGTGCCGAAGATTTTGAGAAGGCAGAAGTGACTCTCAAGAATGCAAAGCAGAATCTTCTTCAAGCTAAGGACGCACTTAATATCGCTCGCGAGGGTGTATCACTTTCAAATGCAAAGATGTCCACAACACTTATCCGTTCTACAATTGACGGTCTTATTCTCGATGTACCGGTCAAGGTGGGTAACTCGGTCATTCTTTCTAACTCGTTCAACGATGGTACTACTATTGCAGTTGTTGCAGATATGAGCAAACTTATTTTCCGCGGAAATATCGATGAGACTGAAGTTGGAAGAATTGTTGAAGGTATGCCTGTAAGCATTTCTGTAGGCGCAATTCAAGACCTCAAGATTGATG
>DCIW01000184.1 GCA_002317225.1 Prevotellaceae bacterium UBA1716
GAAGATATGACAGAGGCGTTTATCCGCCGATTTGCACTCGAACAGAACATGAGCATACTCTTCAAGGATAGCGGTTCGTATGAGTTGGAACTCGCTCTGCGCTACAATCTTCGCAGGGAGCGTTTCCTAAGTCATAATGTCACAAACATGCTTCTATCTGCCCCTTCGCAGAAGGACAATGTTCTCGAAAAACTCACTTCAACCGAAGTCGAAGTACTCAAACTCATTGCCCAAGGCAAGTCAGTGAAGGAGATTGCTGCAGTTCGTATTTCCAGCATCCACACCATTACAACCCACAAGAAGAATATCTTTCGCAAACTCAATGTCAACACCATCTACGAAGCCACCAAATACGCCCTCCGTGCCGGCCTCGTCGAAATGGCTGATTACTATATCTAATTCAAGATCTATCTATGAGTGTCAATATTTCGAAATTTAATTTCGACAAACTAATATCCCGCTCTGGCACAGGCGACCTCAAGCACGAAGCACTCCAACGTCGTTGGGGACGTACCGACCTTCTCCCTCTCTGGGTGGCAGATATGGATTGGGAAACTCCCCACTTCATTACCGATGCTATCCGCGAACGACTCGACCATTCCTTGTTTGGATATACAGTCGATCCTGATGATTACAAGCCAAGCATCATCGACTGGGTTTCTTCGCATCATAATTGGCAATTGAATCCCGAATGGATTTCTTTCATTCCAGGCATCGTAAAAGGTATAGGCTTAGCGGTCAATGTGTTCTGCGAAAAAGATGATGCTGTAATCATTCAGCCACCAGTATATCATCCTTTCCGCCTCACACCTGAGGGCAATGGTAGAAAGGTTTTGCAAAATCCACTGCAAGCCATATTTGATGCTAACGATAATCTGACAAACTATGCAATGGATTTCGGCAATCTTGCTTCCATCGTCAATAATTACAACTCGAAAGGTAAAGGCAAGGTACGACTTCTTATATTAAGCAATCCACACAATCCTGCAGGTATTTGTTGGGATAGGGAAACTCTCACTCGTCTTGCACATTTTTGTTACGAAAATGATATCATCGTCCTAAGCGATGAAATACATTGCGATATGGCTATCTTCGGTAATCGTCATATCCCGTTTGCTACTGTAAGCGAAGAAGCGAAGAACTGCAGCATCACCTTCAGCGCACCAAGCAAGACTTTCAATATCGCAGGTATCGTATCGTCATGGGCAGTAGTTCCTAACGACTCTATTCGTCGTCGTTACTACACATTCCTTTCAGCCAACGAACTCAACGAACCCACTCTTTTTGCTCCGATTGCCACCATTGCAGCCTTTCGTCATGGTGAAGAGTGGAGACAACAAATGCTCCAATATGTAGAGGAGAATATCGAATTTGTAATTGATTATTGCAAACAACGTATTCCACTCATCACCCCATTTCGCCCTCAAGCTTCTTTCCTTGTGTGGTTAGATTGCAGAAAACTCAAGTCACTCCTTGATAACAATCCTAACTACAAGTTAGCTCCTGATCCAGGTACATCCTATTCTCCTCACGGCAATCGCCTTCTCGATTTCTTCATCGACAAGGCTCACCTTGCCCTCAACGATGGCGAGATGTTTGGTCCCGGAGGTGAAGGTTTTATGCGACTGAATATTGCTGCTCCCCGAAGCGTTCTTCAACAAGCTCTTGAACAGTTGTCATCATCATTGCTGCGATAACTGCGAAAAACTTAGTTGTCATAATCGTAGTATTTTTTAATTGTTTATAATCTTTGTTATTGTCATTCGGAGGCGTTCAAAGAGCTTTATGGTGTTTCACCAAGCGAATTTAGAGAAAAATTCAGTCGGGCCAATAAGTTGACAATGAGGAGGTTGTAATCATGTAACATTTCATGTAACATTGGAACAAATGAATGTAACATAGTAATTTTGATATTTATTATTCTGTTCTTATCTTTGCAACAAACTTCGTGTGTAAGACGAAGACTAAAACGAAAACTTGAACTAACAAGAATAGAATAATGAAAAAACTACTCTCACTTATTACTTTATTGTTTGCCCTGAATATTCAGGCTCAAACATCTCGCGACATGGGCAACGGAACGTTTATGAATCCAGTAATCTGGGCAGACGCTCCGGATGCCTGTGTCATTCGTGTTGATAACATTTTTTATATGGTAAGCACCACGATGCACATGTCTCCTGGTTGCACCATCATGAAGTCGAAGGATCTTGTCAACTGGGAAGTGTGCGGTTATGCTCACGACCAGCTTGAGGAGATTGATGCCTTTGCCTTGAAGAACGGACAAAACGACTATGCAAAGGGTTCGTGGGCTGCCAACCTTCGTTATGATAAGTATGAGAAGCGATTCTACCTTATAGTTACTTGCAACACAACACAACAATCATATATCTTCACTACAACCGACATCGAACATGGTCCTTGGAAGCGTAATGTGGTAAGCATGTGCTATGACCCAGGTTTCCTTTTCGAGGATACAGGCACAGAGTGCAAGAAGTATGTAGTTCATCCAAATGCAAGTCTTAATGAGCATCAGGCTTATCTTTGTCCAATCAATTCTGATGGAAAGGGTGGGGTGACTCTCGGTGAACGAAAGAAGATTCTGGATTACACACAGGCTGACAACCCATCACGCGGTCTTCGTGCTGAAGGTTATCACGGATACAAGATTGGCAAATATTATTACATCTTTATGATTCAGGGTTGTGGTGCTCAACGTCAGGAGATTGTTTGGAGAAGCACTTCGCTCACAGGCAACGATTGGGAATGCAAGAAGGTGTTCTGTGGTGATATGGTGAATGCGGACGTCTCTACATTCCAGAAGATTAACGGTGTGGCTCAAGGTGGAATCGTTGACACTCCTGAGGGTAAGTGGTATGCAATGCTTTTCCAAGATCAGGGTGCTCTCGGTCGTATGCCTGTACTTCTTAATATGACCTGGGGCAATGATGGTTGGCCAATCATCGGTAATAACGGAACAACTGTGGATGTTGTGCAGAAGATGCCAGTTGCAAGTACTGCTGCAGACCGCAAGAAGTCTATCGTGAAGAGTGATGAATTCAATAATGGCAAGAGTCGTTATCTTATCTCAGAGAAATATGCTGATAGCAAGGGCAAAGGTGGCGAATACGATTATAATGGTTCAAACCTCGACCTCGTTTGGCAGTGGAATCATAATCCTGACAATCGTTTCTGGTCGCTCACCGAACGTAAGGGTTGGCTCAGACTTAAGGCAGGAATACTTGCTCACAATATCCGTGATGCTCGCAACACGCTCACTCAGCGCACTTTCGGCCCTAAGTGTTCGGCAGAGACTCTTCTCGATGCTTCAGGCATGAAGGATGGTGATTGTGCAGGACTTGTTGCTTTCCAGAACCGTTATGGATATGTAGGCATTGAACAAGAAGGTAATGTTCGCTATATCGTGATGCGTCGTGCTATGGAAAAGGGTGATGCACAAGGCAAGGCAATCGAAAAGGTTGAACTTAAAGGCAAGAAGGTATATTTCCGTATAGACTTCGATTTCACCGATCGTCGCGACAAGGCTAATTTCTTCTATTCGCTTGATGGAAAGAAGTGGACAAAGATTGGTGATGAACTCTCAATGTTCTTCGATTGGCCAGACTTCTGCGGTCAGAGAATGGGAGTGTTCTATTTCCCAACAAAGGAATTGGGAGGAAAGGTGGACTTTGATTGGTTCCATGTAAGGTAAAGCTCCCTCTAACTCCCCCATAAGGGGAGAACTGGAGGTTACTGTTTGACTGGTAGACTTTCCAAATGAATTATAATAATACTTTATTAATAACTAAAAATCAACGCTCCGTTTATCCCAGTATATACAAACTCCTCCCTTATGGGGAGGTTGGGAGGGGCTTCTTAAAAATGAAAAAATTACTCTCCATAGTAAGTGCTGTTATATTGTCACTTTCTGTTAATGCACAAAGTGTTAACATATCCATTGATGCTAATCATCCAGATCATGCCATTTCTCCTACATTGTTCGGACTCTTCTTTGAAGACATCAATCTCTCTGCTGATGGTGGTGTTTATAGAGAATTGGTGCGTAACCGTTCGTTTGAAGATGCTGACACTCTCCAGTATTGGACATTCAGCAGCAAGAATGGTAAGGCTGAAGTGATAAATGCTGACAAGCAAGGTAATCCATCAGAAAAACCTCTGAATTTCAATAACCGCCAATATCTCAGAGTGAATGCACAAGGTGATTTTTCGCTTGTAAACAAAGGATATTGGGTAACTACTCAGCTATAT
>DCIW01000128.1 GCA_002317225.1 Prevotellaceae bacterium UBA1716
GTTCACAAGTCTTAATGTTAAATATCACTTATTTTTTAACAAACACGGCGATATAACTTTGTTATATCATTGTTTTGTCGTACCTTTGCAAGAAATAATACACCTTTTTAATAAAAAGTAAGCAAAGTATGGACATTTCGGTCATTATACCACTATACAACGAAGATGAATCGTTGGCAGAACTTCACGCTTGGATTAAGCGTGTGATGGACGAGCATAAGTTCACTTACGAAGTGATTTTCGTAAACGACGGTTCGACAGACAATTCTTGGAAAGTAATAGAAGAACTCGCGGGCAAGTTCCCTGAGGTTCACGGCATAAAGTTCCGCCGCAACTACGGTAAGAGTCCTGCACTCTACTGCGGTTTCGACATGGCACAAGGCGATGTAGTCATCACGATGGATGCAGACCTTCAGGACAGTCCTGACGAAATCCCAGAACTCTACCGTATGATTATGGAAGACGACTACGACCTCGTAAGCGGATTCAAGATGAACCGTAAGCAGGGCGACCCTCTTTCGAAGACTATCCCAACAAAACTTTTCAACGCAACAGCACGTGCCGTTTCGGGAATCAAGAACTTGCACGACTTCAACTGCGGCCTCAAGGCTTACAAGAACGAAGTGGTGAAGAACATCGAGGTTTATGGCGAAATGCACCGCTACATCCCTTATCTTGCAAAGAATGCAGGTTTTGACAAGATTGGCGAAAAGCCAGTTCATCATCAGAAGCGT
Organism: Prevotellaceae bacterium UBA1716; assembly: GCA_002317225.1. Taxonomy (GTDB): domain Bacteria; phylum Bacteroidota; class Bacteroidia; order Bacteroidales; family Bacteroidaceae; genus Minthosoma. The sequence goes on from DCIW01000128.1 coordinate 735, forward strand.
CAGCATGGTGTGAGCAAGTTTATGGGTTGGAACCGTTTCGTGAATGGATACCTTGATTTGTTGAGCCTTTGGTTTATCGACAGCTTTGGACTCAAGCCAATGCACATCTTCGGTTTCATCGGCACACTCGTGTTTATGATTGGTTTCATCGCAGTAGTTTGCGTAGGTGGCATCAAACTTTGGCACCTCAACACAGGCACTCCTGCCCCACTCGTAACCGACACTCCTTACTTCTATATCGCACTCACAATGATGATTATCGGTACACAGCTGTTCATCACTGGCTTCTTGGGCGATATGATTAGCCGCAACTCTCAGGAAAGAAATAAGTATCAGATTAGTAAGACGATTTGAGAGGTTAGAGGTTAGAGATTAGAGGTTAGAGGTTAGAGTTGAAAGTTGAAAGTTGGACAATTGAAATTATAAGCTTTCAAAGACATAGAAGAACAACATTGAAGAAGACAATATACATATTACTAACGTTGGCAGCATTGGCCAGTTGCTATTCCAACAACTGTCCAGTGGACAATATGGTGACTTGTAATTATTACTTTTACAATAGTGAAGGTACATCAATAAGTTACGCTCCTGCCATCACTGTGTCTGCCATCCTTCCGGGCGGAAGGAATGTGTACGTGTATCGAAAAATAGGTGAGGAAACTGTTACTGCCGATAAACGTATGCAGGAACTCATCGACTTTGGATACTCGGAAACCATCCGTTACCAACGCAACGACACAATTCTCATCAATAAGGCGAGCGGAAAGCAGTATCTGGAGGTGCCCATGAGCTATTTCAATCCTGCAGACACATTGCTCTTCACCTACTCCAACATCTCCAATCCCGACACGGTTTATGTGGAGCACGACAACTTTTCGCACGTAGACCTTCCCGAATGTGGTTCGTTCAGCTACCACTACATCAAGTCTATACGAGCCACAGACAACGCTATCGACCATATTGAGATAGTCAATCCTACCGTAAATTATGACAAAGCAGAGAATATCAAGATATACTTCTATGATGTGGAATCAGACGAATAGGACAAGTCGGATCATGGCACTCCTGCTTTGCTTCTTCGTGTTTGCGGCTAATATGTCGGCACAAGAGGCAAACGATTCGTTGGCCCTAATCAACGACTCATTGGCCATCAAGGATGCCGAGGCAGACTCTCTCCGTCAGGTGGAAAAGGAGGCGGAATACGAGATTGGAGGCAAGATAAAGCCATCGAAATATATCCCAACCGAAGAGGACATGAAGCAAACCTTCTTCCAAGGTTTCACCGTATCTACCGACCTTCTCAATATGGGTTTGTATTTCTTTTCGAGTTACGGAAATATTGACGCATCGCTCCGCCTGAATCTCCTCAACACTTACTTCCCCGTAGTGGAATTGGGAGTTGGCAAATGCGACAAGACCGACTTCAACACCAAAATCAGATTCAAGACCGACGCACCTTTCCTCAAGTTGGGTGCCCCATACTTAAAGGTCGGTGTTGACTACAATTTGCTCAAGAACAAATGGCAGACCAACAAACTGCTCATCGGCTTACGTTACGGCATCACCAACTACAAATGCAGCATCGAAGGCCCCGACCAGACCGACCCTATCTGGAAGACTACCGGTCCGCTCGAGGTGAACAGCGTCAGTGCAACAAGTCATTATGCAGAAGTCGTGTTTGGTTGCCAAGTGAAGATCTGGTCATTCATCCACATGGGTTGGACTGCAAGATACAAGATGGAAATCCATACAACCAAGAACCTCTATTCGCATCCATACTACATCCCTGGTTACGGAACCACAGTCAACGGTTCGTATTGGGGAGCGACATACAATATCTGCTTCGACCTGAACTGGGGCAAAAAGAAACCTTCGGTAAAACAGGTTGTGGAGAATGCAATAGAAGACATAAAGCAGAATCCTAACGAAAAGAAATAATAAAGAATAATTAAACAATCATATATCATGTCAAGACTTTTCAAAAAACTCAACGAATCATACGACGAGCCAGCAAAGGCCCATCCAATACGTTGGTGGCACTGTGTCCTTCTCTTAGGACTCATTGCCGGTACAATATACATCGTTCGTGGCAACAACGGCCAAAACTCCCAGACTACAAGTTCGGGATGGACACAGAAAAACTTGCAGAAGAGCGAAGGAGCCGTATTCGGAACCTTCTACCACATCACCTATCAGTCGGACAAGGCACTCGACGAAGGCATCAAGGATGCACTCGACAAGGTGAACCAGTCGCTCTCCATGTTTGAAAAGACATCTACCATCTCCAACATCAACAACAACACATCCATGGACACAGATCCGATGTTTGTCAGTGTGTTCAATCTTTCCAAGCAAATCTCTGCAGAGACAGATGGCGCATTCGACATTACGGTTGCCCCACTCGTCAATCTCTGGGGCTTCGGTTTCAAGAATATGGAGAATGTGAACGACGCCACTATCGACAGCCTTCTGCAGTATGTGGGCATCGATGGTGTCGAACTCGTTGACGGCAAGATCGTGAAGCAGCACCCAGAAACCATGCTCGACTGCTCTGCCATCGCAAAGGGTTATGGAGTGGATGCTGTAGGCGAATATCTCGAATCAGAAGGCGTGAAGCAGTATATGGTCGAGATTGGCGGCGAAGTGCGTGTCCGTGGTTTCAATCCAAGAGGCGACAAATGGTCCATCGGCATTACACGTCCCGACGACGACTCCACCTGCACACAGAACGACATCGAGGAGGTGCTGCAAGTTACCGACCTCGCAATGGCAACATCAGGCAACTATCGCAACTTCTACATGAAGGGAGGAAAGAAATATGCCCACACCATCGACCCTCGTACCGGTCGCCCAGTGCAGCATAATATCCTCTCGTCCACAGTTCTCGCAACCGACTGTGCCACAGCCGATGCCTATGCCACATCGTTCATGGTACTCGGACTCGAAGGTGCCAAGAAGGTGCTTGCAAAGCATACTGAGTTGATGGCATTCTTCGTGTATAACGACAAGGACGGAAACACGCAGGAATGGTATTCGCCAAAACTGAAAGAGTTGATAAGGAAATGAATTCTAATTAAAAATTCATAATTCATAATTCAAAATTATGGAGTTAACAATGTTTCAACGATTGCAGGAATTGCCACTATTCCAAGGTCTGAATATGGAGGACATGAATGAGATAGTGGCAAAGGTGCGCCTTGATTTCCAGCAGCAACCCGAAGAGGAAACTATCGCCTTGCAGACCAACTATTGCAAGAAACTGGTGTTTGTGCTGAAAGGAACCGTCAGAGTGGAATATATCGACCCTGACAACCGTTTCCGACTGAGCGAATACATCGAGGCACCACAGGTTCTCGAGCCTCAGAGCCTCTTCGGAATGAGCCAGAAGTATCGTCGCACATACATCTGCCAAACGGTTTGCCAAACATTGACCATCGACCGCAGCCAGTTCCTCTCCGTAATGATGAACTACCCCATCGTAAAGACGAACATGCTCAATCTCATCTGCAACAAGCTCCAACGCTTTGAGCAGAAACTCATGAACGTCTCGCATGAGAATGCAGACACCAAGTTCCGCCAGTTGCTCAAGAACTACTCCATCAACCCACGCGGAAAGAAGCAAATCTATGCCACGATGGACTCCCTTGCAGATATGTTCTGCGAAACCCGCCTCAACGTCTCCAAGATGTTGAAGACACTCAATGACGAAGGGCTCATCACCCAAGAACGAAAAGCAATCACAGTTTTAGACTTAGAAAAATTATGAATCCATTTTTTCAAAAATACAACACGCCCCACTCCACCGCTCCATTCGACCTCATCAAGTTCGAACATTACGAACCAGCCCTCATGAAAGGTATCGAAGAGGAGGATGCAGAGATTGAGGCAATCGTGAAGAATACCAAGATGCCAACCTTCGAGAACACTATCGAGGCTCTCGAAAAGACTGGCAAATTGCTTGGTCGTGTAGAGGAGATTTTCTTCAATATGCTCAGTGCAGAGACAAGCGACGAGATGGACGAACTCGCACAGAAGATGTCGCCAATCCTCTCTGAGCACAGCAACAACATATCCCTCAACCCAGAACTCTTCGAACGCATCAAGGTGGTGTACGAAGAAGAGAAGGCACGTGGATTTGCCAATCTCAATGCGGAGCAGAAGAAGCTTCTCTGCGACACTTACGACAGTTTCGTTCGCAATGGTGCCAACCTTCCTGATGATAAGAAGGAGCAGCTCCGCAAGGTGTCGTCCGAACTTGGAGTACTCTCGCTACAGTTCTCGCAGAACAAGCTCAAGGACACTAATGCCTACAAGCTTCACATCACCGACATCAACGAAATACAGGGGCTGCCAGAAAGTGCTCTCGACCTTGCAAAAGATACTGCGAAGGAAGAGGGCAAGGAAGGTTATGTATTCACGCTCCAGGCACCATCATACGGTCCGTTCCTCACATATTGTGCCAATCGCGAACTCCGTCGTCAGATGTGGACAGCATACAACACGATGTGTACGCAGGGCGAAAACAGCAACCTCGAAATCGTGAAGAAGATTGTCAATCTCCATCGCGAACTTGCACAGATTCTTGGTTACAAGACTTACGCCGATTATGTTCTCGTTCATCGTATGGCAGAAAAGGCGGAAAATGTCTACAACCTCCTCAACAACCTTATCGATGCCTACATGCCTACTGCCAAGAAGGAAGTGGCGGACATTGAGAAGATGGCGAAGGAAGTGGAAGGCGACGACTTCGAAATGATGCCTTGGGACTTCGGTTATTATGCCAACAAGCTCAAGGAACAGAAATACAACATCAACTCTGAGATGTTCCGTCCTTACCTCGAACTCTCGAAGGTGAAGGCGGGAGTCTTCGGACTTGCATCGCGCC
>DCIW01000221.1 GCA_002317225.1 Prevotellaceae bacterium UBA1716
AGTTTGAACCATAGAAACTTGATACTGTAGAGTTAGAAACACTTTGGTTCTCAAGGAAGTTAAGTTCGAAGATGCTCTCAAAAGAGTTTCCTGTTCCGAATATCTCGTTGTAGGTGTTTCCTGCAAAGTTGCTATTCGAAGTCGACTCAGAGATAAGAGGGTACTTGCCACAATAGAGCTCTGTTGTAAGAGTGGTTGGATCCTTTTCATAAAGTTCCTCATACTCCTTAATCTTCCAATCAATGACCTTGTCGCAATATCCGATGCACTTCTCATATTCATTGTTCCAAAGGCAAAGGTCTGCAAGAAGTGAGTAACATGCCCATCGAGTTATGCGGCACTTGTTCTCAACACTTTCTTCACCATAACTACGAACTGCATCCTCAGAAACTGATTCTACATCAACGATAAGACTGTCGAGAACATCATAGAACGGTGTTGGCTTAACCTGATAAACCTGGTCGTCATCGATTGATGGAACAGTCACATAAGGAACATCGCGGAATGCACGGATAAGGTAGAAGTAGCAAAGTGCTCTGAGAGTCTTTGCCTCTGCGATTGTGGCACGAAGTTCTGAATCAGTGAAGTTAGGGTCAATCGCGTTAACACTTGGTGCATAGAATATCACAGTGTTGCATCGATTGATTACTTGGTAGAAGCACTGCCAAGAAGTGTATTGGTTTGTCTCAAGAATATTCTCCTTGAATATCTGCGTAAGATTATTGTTCATGGCGCTTCCGCCAATCATGTTGTCAGAGCGACTCTCGCCCCAAACGACCATGCGATTGATACAATCTGTCGATTCAAGCTGTGCATAGCATGAATTGAGTACGCTGTAAACGTCCGCTTCCTCAGTCCAATAATTCTCTAACACAATTTCGTTTAGAGGCTTTATCGAAAGGAAGTCGTCGCAAGATGTCAAGCCGCCACCAACTCCTCCAAGGAAGAGGGAAATGGTTGCCACCTTCAACGCATTCTTTATTTTTGATTTGTTTATATTCATTTTCAGTATATATTAATAATGTATACTCTGTTTTGTGAATCCCTTCAAGCAGAGGGATGGTTAAGAGAAAACTTCTGTTAGAACTGGATTGAAGTTCCTAATGTGAAGCTTCGTGCGTTTGGTGTTCTTGCATTATCGTATGATACACCATAGCTTCCGTAACTAACTTCAGGGTCAGCACCAGAATATGCTGTGATACAGAAGAGGTTGTTTGCACTAAGATAGAAGTTGAGCTGAGTGAGACCAAGCTTCTTTAATACCTTAGGCTCGAACGAGTAACTGATCTGTGTGAAGTTAAGTCGGAGGAATGAACCATCCTCGATGAAGCGGTCGCTACCCAACCAGTTGTAACCTTCCTGATAAAGGGCACGTGGGATTTCTGCATTATCACCCTCAACACGCCAACGCCAGTTGACTGCAGCACTCTGGTTGTTGTTGCTATACATATTTTCAGCAAGCATACGAGCACGGTTGATAATCTTGTTGCCTGCACGGAAGTTGAACTGATTGTTCCAAGTCCAACGACCATAGCGAATCTTGAAACCGAAACCACCTGTTATCTTAGGGAGTGACGAACCAAGGTAAACGATGTCGAGTTCGTTGATATTACCATCGTGGTTCACATCCTCGTAGATGGCATCACCACCCTTGAATTGGTAGATGCTTGTCTTGTTGTCGCTATCGTAGCAGAAGACCATAGGAACAGTCAATCCGTCCTTATCAACAACCACATCACCATTTGCATCACGAGCAACAGGAGCATTAGGACCACTTACGCCTGCAATCTCCTCTTCAGAATACTTACTATACTGATAAACACCCTTATAACGGAATCCATACATAGAACCGAAGGCGTTATTCAACTGAAGACGAGTGAGGTAAGAACCATTGCTCTTGTTGAAATCGCTATTGAGAGTTGCAAGAACGGTGCTGTCCATCTTTGTGATAACGTTCTTGTTGTTAGCAAATGACACGTTGAAGTCAACAGCGAACTTACCGCTCTTAATGATATCACGACCATTGAGATTGAACTCCCAACCATCATTATTCATATCACCTACATTCTGATAAGCAAGTGCAGTAAAACCTGATGAAGTAGGAATCTGACGATTCATCATGAGAAGGTCGCTTGTATGCTGAGTATAGATGTTGAAGTCTGCAGTAAACTTGTCATTGAAGAGACCAAGGTCGAAACCAATGTTCCAAGTCTCTTTCTCTTCCCACTTCAAGTTGCCAAGACGTATATTATTAGGATAAACCGAAGAGTTACCATTGTAAGCAGTACCATTGCTATACTTGGCAAAATAGAGATATTCGCCATTAGGCTGGTTACCTACTTTACCCCAACCTGGGCGAATTGAGAGCATTGATATCCATTTGGCTTTCTGCATGAAAGGTTCATCAACAATGTTCCAACGGAGCGAAACAGCAGGGAAGTTACCCCAACGGCTTTTAGCACCAAACTTAGTGGAACCATCTCGACGAACAGAAACGTCTGCGATATACTTGCCCTTGTAAGCATAGTGGGCACTGAATGTGAAGTAAACACTACGCCACTGACCTGCACTTGTAGCAAGGCTGTTTACTATACCATCAGCAGTAGTTGATGTGATAGAACCGAATGGAAGGCCATAGATGCCGCTGCTTGTTGACTTAGAAGTACCATCTGTCATCTGGAAACGGAACATCGCACTCAATACGTGGTCTTCATTCTTGAATACAGGAGTGAAGTAGAGCGTGTGAGTAGTTGTAACGGCTGTACTCTTGTGTGCTTCAGCTGTGCTGCTGTTGTTGCTTGTTGAAGCCCAACCGCTTGTCACGAGACTTGAAGGATAGAATGTGTCGTTATATTTATTAAAGATGTTAAAGAGCACCTTACCTTCGTACTTGAGTTGAGTCTTTGAAGGATCTTTTCCGAGAAGGTCGTAATGCAACTGGAATTCAGGCTGAATCTGATAAGTGCTTTCGTCGTTCTTTGCCTGTTTTGCAAGTGCAACAGGGTTTACATAAAGATACTGGTCGCTCTTGAGTTCAGAAGAACAAGTGTTGAGCATGTGGTAGTAGTCGCTCAAGTCGTTACCATATTCATCCTGCTCATAGATAGAGAGGTTAGGCATCTTCTGGTAAGCAATTGCGTTGAGATCCAAACGAGAGCCATTTACATTTACCTGATAATTCTTATGGTTATCAGTATATGTCATGTTGAAGTTAGTGACAATCTTGATACGGTCGCTGACCAAATAGTCGAGAGCTACACGAGTGGTGAAGCGGTCGAGCTTCTGTTCGATAACGGTACCAGTCTGATGGTCATAACCTCCTGCAATACGGAACTTTGCCTTCTCACCACCACCGGTGAGGCTCACGTAATGCTTCTGCAACAAACCATTCTTAGTTACAGCATCACGCCAATCAGTATTGTTGTTGTACATCTCGTATTCGTTCCATGACTTGTCATAGTTGAACTCACGAATGTTTGATGAAGCATCAGAGAGTGAAGGGTTGTAGTAAGCCTCCTTCATGAGCATTGTGTACTGGTCACCATTAAGAAGGTTGATGCCCTTTGGCTGATGTGTCATAGTGATACGATAAGAGTATTGAATCTTTGTCTTACCAGTTACACCACGCTTAGTCTGAATTTCGATAACACCGTTTGCACCCTGTGAACCATAGAGAGCAGTACCTGCAGCATCCTTACGAACTGTGATACTTTCGATATCATCAGGGTTAACGTTAAGGAGTTCAGCAAATTGGTCTTCAGTTGCGTTTGCATAGTCGAAGTTGCTGTTGTAGTCGCTTTCGAAGATATTACCATCCACTACGATGAGTGGTTCGCTACTACCATTGATAGAACTAACACCACGAAGACGCATACTTGTTCCAGAACCAAGGTTACCTGAGTTGCTCACGATATCAAGACCAGAGATACGGCCTTGGAGGGCTTCGTCAACACTTGTAACTGCAAGTCCTTCAAACTCTTTCGCATCAATCATCTGGTGAGCAATGGAAAGCTCACGCTCTGGAATCTTAAGACCTTCACCCTTAAACATCTTCTTTGCCTTGACAACCACATCAGTCAAGACGTTTGCATCTTTAAGAGTAATCTTATAAGTAGTGCCCTTGATAGGGATAATTTGTGATTTGTAACCTACATAAGAGATCTTGAGTCTGTTCTTTGGACTTACAATCTTGAATGCGAAGTTACCGTTGATGTCTGTAACTGCATGGGCAACGATACGGTTGTTTGCATCGATTTCAACAACGTTACATCCCATGAGTCCTTCGATGTCATCCTGCACGATACCATGAATCATGGTTCCTGGCTGCTGTGCTGACGCTTTTGTTCCAATAAGAAGGAATGCAAAGACGAAAGCCGCAAATCTTGTAATACTAATCAATTGTTTCATTTGTCTTATTCCTTTTTATTGTTTTTTATACTGAAGTGCTCCATCAATCAGGTGAATTACTGCGAAAGATGAAGTATAAATAGTTTTTGCCTGACCAGCATCTGCTGCATCATACTGATATTCACGAGCCATGAGGTTGTAGAGACCATCCTTCTTCACAACGTTGCGAGTCGCACCAGCACCATCGATAAGTGTGATGCCGCTATTGTCAACACTTGTGTTGAGCTTATAGTATGAGAGGTTTCCATCTTCAACCTTATATGCTGAAGTCTCGAACTCACCGCTATCAGAACCTTGACCTACATAGAATGCGTTATCCTGAATGTGGTACTTGATGAAGAGTTCGATTTCGTTTCTAAGACTGTCCTTCACCTCTTCGTCCTGCTCGCTATCCACTTGTTCCCAAGTTGGGAGCTTGCCTTCAGCCTGAAGAGATTCGATAGCTTCGTTAGTTGGTACATAGACTGTGTAGCGGAATGTGTTGAAGAGGGAAATGTTCTCGCTTGCACATCCGTGAATATCTGTACCTATAGTATGTCTTGTCTCAAGATACTGACTGCTCTGAAGGAGATCGTGGAATGCTTTGAACTCTTCGTGTTCACCAAGAACATCGAATACCGACTTGCGTGCTGTCATGATAGGTTCGCTTTCGATAATGTATGTCTTACCATTACCTTCGAGCGATTCATCATATACATGTTCAACTTTAATGCTCTTGCCGTTTTCAATCTGGAAACCGCCCTGAACAGTCATACCATTCATGCCTGCAGATGCATTTGCAACTTTAAGCATGCTGCCGCCCTTAGTGCGATAGTATGTGTTTCCGTCTTCTACATTACCCACTACGATATGAGTGTCAAGAATATCTTTAAGTCGGTCGGTAATCTGATCATAATTAGCTTCACCGATAGAGTCTGTTACCTGTCCTGTTTCTGTATCATAGTTCCAGATACTTGCCCAAACCTTTTCGCGCTCTGTCTGAGCACTTTCTTTATAATGGAAACGGAAAAGTTGAGTACTTGTCTTGCCAAATGAACATGGATCAACGTACTCGAGAAGAGACTTGTTAGTAGGAATGAAGAGGCTGTAATAAGTGTTTTGTGAATTGAGATAAACATCGAAACCGAGTTGCTCAATACCCCAATAGAACACGTTCATAGTCTCATTGATGAGTGCTGGGAACGAAACAGAGATGTATGCAACTGGGTTGAACACCTTATTTGTAAGGTAAACAGCACCATTACATGTCATGAAAACGGAGTCGACAAATTGCTCATCAAGACCAAGTTCGTCGTTAGCATCGTTGAGAACTGTATTGAACTTGCTTGGTACAGAATTAACGAAACTGTTAAGCATGTTTACGTTAATCATCTTTGATACTACGTTGTCAGGAACATTGTCCCAACTTCCATATTTCTCCTTAAGTGCCTTTCCTGCACCTTCGTTCCAATAATAATCGAGTGCCTTGTTGCTTGGAACAAGCATTACACCCATATTTTCCTGAAGGGCAACATTAGTGCTTGTACTTGATGTTGTTGTTGAGTAGAATTGGTTCCATCCCGGGTCGAACTTGAGTGTACCATTAACAGGACCCTCTGCTGGAGTAAGCACGTTTGCCTCTCCTCCCTGACTACGTTCTGCAAAGTAACGCTTCTCGAAGAGTGAGTCTACATTTGTATTATAGAGTCGGTTGTACTCACGAGTTGCTGCGTCTCCTGCATAATATGGGGCACAGAAGCGGTTGAGCAAGTGTGCATAGTCGCTTGTGTTCTGCTTCTGAGTGATAAGTTGTGCCATGTTAGGAAGTGGAGTGATCACTTCTGCCATCTTATGAACGAAACCATTTGAACACTTGATGTTCTGCTCTTCCATCATGATGCCGTTGACATTTGCATCGCCAGCCTTACGTTCTGTTACGTGGTTGAAGAGGAAGTTGCAGTCTTCGTTTGAGATGAGTTTGTTCTCGAGGAAGCTCTCGATAAAGTGAATCATCGGTGGAGCAGTCTGGTCGAGCATACAAGGGATAGTCTTGTTGTTTTCCTTGTAGTACTGCCAATAAGGAGACTCTGGCATCTTGCTTGGAGCGAGGAGTGGGATAGAGTCGTACTGACTTGTTGCTGTGAGTCGACGCATACAGTCGCCTTCGGTTGGTCCCTCCGAACTACTGAGGTATGCCACCTGGCAAGAGTTGTTTATCATACTTCCGTAGAGCAAGAGCTTCTTTTGCGATAGGGTCAGTTCGGAGTAACTGTGTACGCCCCAGTCGTTGCTCTTGAAGAAACGGTCGAAAGCTTGGTCGTCTGCCACAAAGAGAGTCTTGCTACCTGTCTTCGCAAGCACTTCCTTGTAACCCAAGTCTTCAATCATCTGCACCATGTTGGTGTAATTGCCGTTGTCGTTCAGATAGTCGTAGATGCTCGAGCCTAACCAACTTGGTTCTTTGTCTGCCAAGTCGTAACCCTCACATGCCGACAGTCCTCCTGCAGCAATCAGTGCTATTCCAATCCATTTGGTTAGTTTTGCACAATGATTAGGTTTTACTTTCATAGAGTTGTTATTTTGAATTATTAGTTTGCTTTCTTGGTGTTAATGCCTATGCACTATTTCACGTTACAAATTTACGAATAATAATTCAAATATTTGTTACTTCCATGTTACTTTGTTTTTCTTATGTGTAACATGAAGTTTCTGTGCTTGAGAGTCAGTAAGTTAAGTGGAACGCTTGACTGGTTATTGTGAGGCGAAAAATGCATTAAAATAGGTGTTTTGCTAAAACTGTTAAGTGTTTTTGCAAAAACTATTAAATGTTTTTGTCCAATCATTTAAGTGATTTCCCCAAATCTCTTAAGTGTTTTATGCGAATCTCCCAAGTGTTTTTTGCGACATACTATAGTGCGTTGCCCTTCATACTAATAGTGTGTTGCCCTTCACACTAATAGTGCGAAAGCCCTCACACTATTAATGTCTTCCCGTTCATATCATAGGAGTGTTTTACACGACAAAAGGCAGCACGTCAATCCGCGTACTGCCTTTCCAATTTATATATTAAGGACTAATCCTTTCCAAACAAGATTGCTCTATGTCTCTTTCCTTTTATCAATCCCTTTCCTATCGAGCGATAAATGTCTTTCCATTCTGGATGTAAAGTCCACCCTTCTTTATATTCTGAACTCTACGACCAGTAAGGTCATAAATCGCACCATTTCCCTTTATACTTGCACTATTTTGAATCTCCTGAATATCATCTGCAGATGCAGCCTCAATTCCTTCCACGAGAGCATCATAAACCTTCTTGAGTGCAATGTAAGCATCGTAGTAGTTGAGTGGTGCTGCAAGACCGTTGATTGCTGTGTCGGTATTGTTCTCTTCTGCATTAACAGCAGTGATGAGGGAGTTGTCCACATTCTCGTAACCTTCCTTCATAGTGATAGTATTGACCATCTGATAGAGGACAAACTTAGAAAGTGCGAAGTAATGTGTACCTGTCTGGCTGTTTGTTGCAGTAGGAGTGAAACGCCAATAGCGGTAAGGCTTAGTTGACTGGATGATGTCGCTTGAGTATGCCTCAACCTTTGTGGTACTTGTAGTTGTAGTATTGAACGTTGTGATGTTTGTATAAGTTGCACCGTTTGCACTACCTTGAACTCTGAATGCAGTTGGCTTAGCTGTAAGTTCAGCACTATTCGTACTATAATACATCTTGATTGCATCAGCATCGTTGTTCTCACCGAGGTCAACTGTGAGATATGCGCTATAAGTAGAGAGTGTGTGGTCAGACATGAAATAAGTTGTTGCCTTATTGTCTACGCACTTATCTACACCATGCTCAGTATCTGAGTCTGGTTTGTTAGTAGATATATAATAAGGTGCAGTCTTGTCATCTGCCTGAAGTGTGAGTTTCACTTGCTTAGTGCTCATAGAACAGATTGCATTGATGAGGCTGTCGCTTGAAGCAACAAGGTTCTTGAGGTCTGCCTTAGTGTAGTAGTCGATTTCGCCTACTTGAGTAATGTACCACTTCGAACCATCATCTTCGCTCCAAACGGCAATACTTGAGTTATCGCCACCATTGAGGTTGATACAGTTGCTACCGCTTGTGTCTTCAATATAGAACTGGCCTTTGCCTGTGCCCTTAACCTTTGTCTCGAATGCACCGCTGAGTGTGGTACCGCTTACTGACCAACCATTGAGCTTTTCTTTGTCGTTATAAGTAGGCTGCATCACCTTCTTTGAGTTGTAGTTCTGCAAGTAATAAGTGCCATCACCTGCTGGGATGAAGAGCCATTGAGAAGACTTAACAGTCTTGCTTGTAGCAGTCTGAATGAGACCAGATGCTGTTGCGCTGAGGTAACGATTGCTTGCACGATAACTCTGGATAGTGTAGATGCCTGTTGGTTTGATTTGAAGTTGCGAACCGTTTGTCATGACGTTGAGGCACTCTGCATTGATTTGCTTTGCAATCTCGTAGTATTTAGCCTCATCATTATTCTTGATTGCTTCATTACCTTGAGCGACGAGATCAACGAGAGTCTGAAGAGCTTCGGAATTGTAGTAACCTACTTTCTTGCCTGTTTCATCGAGAAGGTTTGTAACATCCTTAGATGCGTTGATAGCATCTTGAAGAGCTTCCTTCTTCTGCTCTGCAGTACCATACTCTGCCGCATCAACCACAACAGATGATGTTCCATTGGAGTTGATTACGCGAATAGTGTAATTACTCTTTGCAACCTCTGCAGGAATAGTGAAATCATACTTGTTCGAACGCCAAACGATATTGTCGTTTTCATCATATACAAGGAATCCAACACCACCTTCACCATTAAGTTTGATAGATGTTCCCGAACCTGTGTATGTGTAGTTTCCGTTCTTTCCGCTTTCAGTATTGTAAGTAAGCACATCACCTACATTGCCCCACCATTCCTGAGCCTTTGCGGTTGTAATCCACTGGCCATCATTGGTTGGCTTAATCTTATGGGCAGAGTTGGTTTCGCTTGCAGCCCAAGCGTCTGTACGTTGACGTGCCATCTGACGATCTTCAACGAACATAATCTGGAGGTTCTGAGGATAGTTCTTTGCCTTAACCTCTGCAATGGCAGCATCAATCTGCTTCTGGGTGAGTGTTACGTTATAGCTTGTGTAGTCGCCGAAGTTAAGATTGCTGCAAGGAATGAAGAAGCCCCAAAGACGGAAGTATTCGGTGAGGTCTTCCTTTGCTGCATCACAAGCCTTCTTGTAGAACTTGAGCCATGACTCGCTTCCCGTACCAAGTTGCATTGGGTCTTTACGAAGAGCCTTGAAGAGGGTAGGGTAGAATGCCGTATTGTTACCAAGATAATGATAATAGAGGTAAAGGTTGTAGTACATACGGAGAGTGATACTGATAGTACGCTGTCCGAATGGCATTTCCTGACTGCTATAAGTCTGGTTGTCAGCAAACGACTCGCCACGACTCATACGATAACCATGAAGATAAGTGATTACGTTTGAGAAGAGGTTGTTCGAACTCTCTGTGCTCGATTCAAGATTAATAGTGCCTTGGTTGTTATGACCACTTTCGTGACCTACACACCAAGTATCGAAGTCTGCTCTTTCTGCATTGTAACTTGATTCCACCGCACCAACACCAGGCATGTGAGTATAGCCTGTCGATGAATAAGGATTACCGCCATTTGTACCCATCAAAGTAATGGCGAGGTTGTTACAATAAGTAGGGTAAAGGTCATCACCACCGTAGCAATGGTTCCAAGGATTGCTTTGTGTAGCATCATGCACCCATTTTGTGATACCCATAAGTCCCCATTCCTGACTCAAGACATCATCGTAGAACTTCATGCTCTTATAGATTCTGTAGCCAGCAGTGTAGTTTCCATTGTATGATTTAGTTGCCCAAATCTGGTTGTATGTATCTATTTGCCAATAGAACATACCGTAATTACCCTTAACTGCAAGACGGAGACAGAGCTTGTCTGCACCAGTAGCGTTGGCAGATGCATTAGCGGCAAGAAGGACTTTCTTGTATTCTGCATTAGCAGTCGCTTCGTCCTTACCCTGAACATTCACATAACCCATCACATGTCCACCTTCAACGTGAATCTTGATCTTAGGCATGTCTGCAGGCTTCTTTGTCTTGTCTGTGAGTGAGTACATAACCCAATATTCTGCAAGTCCCATACCTGCAGAGATCACGTTCATACCTTTCTTGAGGGTTGTTCCTGCCTGATATTCGAAACGGTCACAACCGCCAGAACCTTCAGTACATCCTGCAAAACGGAGTTCGCAACCAGTAGGAATGTCGCTATCTACAAATACATAAAGGAGTTCGCGTCCTGTGGTATAGATACCTGTAGGGTTGTTCATGTCGTTAATTTGTGATGCTTGAAGACCACGGCCATCATCGCTTCTCCATCTCCACATACTTGCAACAGAATATGCTCCGTATTCCTGAACACGGAATTGCTTTGAGATGTCTGCATCGAGTTCGTCCTTCCAAGAGTTCTTTACCTTAACTGCAATGTCCTGGATAGCGGAAGGAAGTCCTTCGGTATTCATAGCAGTCTTAAGTGATTCATCACTTACAGAAGCATATTCACTCTTAAGAACAGAACATGAGTAGTCTGTGAAGAACTTTTCAAGTACAACATTGTATGAAGATGCATTCTGCTGGAGAGTTACGAAGTTCAAGTACTCAGCATGAGCTGCTTCAACCTTAGCATCGTCGAGTGCAACCTCTTCGAATGTCCAGTGGTCGCCTTCGGCTGATGTGTCCCACCAGTTTACTACGTTTGCACCTGCATCGCAATGCAGATATCCGCCGCAGTGCATAAGACTGTGGCCATCGTTTGCTGTGCTGAATGTGACATTGGCAATCGTGCTTCCTGTCTTAAATTGGTTTGACTGATTTGTTTGGGGCTGAAGGTAATGTCCTGTATAAACATTCATCAAGCCCTTCTTGGAATCAACTGAAACGACTTGCCAGAACTGTTCGTAATCAGTATCAGTTCCAGCCTTTGAACAAGAGACAGTCATTGTTTGATAGTTCTCGCCCATCGCAGTTCCATAATTAGCATTGATGATGCGATAGTATTTGCCTTCTTCGGGTGCAGCGAATGCGACCAAAGAGACCATTATACATACAAAGAATGAAAGTAGATGTTTCTTCATATTTTCTTTTGCGATTTAAGATGTTTGGTTTTAATTATTTGGGTGCAAAGATAGAAAAAAAACTAATGTTTTATGTCATGTGCGTGCCTCTTTTTTGTTAAAAAGGTAAAAATGACAAATACTAAGGATATTTTCATTAGTGTTTTATCAAGTTTATGTTGTATCTTTGCGACCGAATTTATGGAATGGTTTATAATTTGATTAACTTTGTAAGATATTATCTATGAAGATACGTATAGCAATACTTGTATATTTGATGTCGATGCTTCCGCTTTCGCATCTCTCCGCTAAGGAAGAGAAAGAGTCGTCGAAGGAGGCTAAGGAACTGTTTACGAAGGTATATGATATGGTGTTCGGAGAGAAGGGCTCTTGCCTGAGTTACTCGGTGAATATCATCGGTATATATAAGACTGCGGGTGACATCGCTTATAAGGGCAAGAAGATCCATTATCAGGAGAGTCGCTATTCTGCTTGGGAAGATGGCGTGACTGCATATATGGTGGACAAGAAAAAGAAGGTGGTAAATGTGTACGACTATGATGACGATAATAAGGATGAGTATTTGAGCAAGTTCAAGTATGATGTGAACAACTTCATAATATCGTATAAGACGGAAGGTGATTACTATCTAATTACGGCTAAGATTAAGGACGCGAGTTATTTTGGTATTCGTGAGGCTGTAGCGAAGGTGTATAAGAAGAATTTGCATCCTGTAAGTCTTACCATCAAACTTGCTTTCTTCAAGACTACTGTCAAGATTTCAAACTTCAGGAGTGGGAATATACCTGATAATGTGTTTGTGTTCCCCAAAAGGCAGTTTAGCGATTATACGCTTAAAGATCATCGGAAGTAAGGTGCATAAAAAAGAAGAGCAGAGGATTGACCTTTGCTCTTCTTGATTATGTTGCTGTATCTTGCTTACAATACTGCCTTGAAACGCTTGATAAAGTCTTCTGCTTGCTCCATTGAAA
>DCIW01000240.1 GCA_002317225.1 Prevotellaceae bacterium UBA1716
TCTGTACAGACGAGATATCCACTCTCGCCTTGAACGGAGTGAACCTCGAAGTTCAAGAGGGCGAATTCCTTGCAATCATGGGTCCGTCTGGTTGCGGCAAGTCCACTCTCCTTAATATAATGGGGCTGCTCGACTCTGCAGATGAAGGTAAGTATTACCTCGAAGACCGTGATGCATCTCGCCTTTCTGAAAGTGAGATGACCAAACTGCGTCGAGGCACAATCGGTTTTGTGTTCCAAAGCTTTAACCTTATCGACGAACTCTCGGTTGAGGAGAATGTGGAACTTCCCTTAAGCTATGCTGGTGTTCCAAGAAAGGAACGTAAGGAACGAGTAAATGCTATCCTCAAACATCTCAACATATCCCATCGTGCCCATCATTATCCTCAGCAACTTTCTGGAGGTCAACAACAACGAGTGGCAATAGCACGAGCAATCGTGAGTCACCCAAAACTTGTGCTTGCTGATGAACCTACGGGTAATCTCGATTCGCTTAACGGCAAAGAGGTTATGGAACTTCTCAAGCAACTCCATCAAGAAGGTTCGACCATCGTTATGGTTACCCATAGCCAACGTGATGCCTTATATGCCGATCGAATAGTCAACCTCCTCGATGGTCAAATAATCGCCTCCCAACTCTAATGATAATTCAAAATTCAAAATTCATAATTAGTAATTCCTAATTCCTAATTCCTAATTCCTAACTCCTAACTCCTATGACTATCCTTGTAATCGATGACAACGAGTCTATCCTCGTATCTCTCAAATATGTTCTTGCAGAAGAATTTGATAACGTACTCACACTCAACAATCCTGAAAAGGCACTCGTTACGCTTATGCAAGAAGAAGTGGATTGTGTTCTTCTCGACATGAACTTCAAACTTGGTGTGAACACAGGTTCCGAAGGACTCTTCTGGCTCGAAGCCATCAAGCGTAATCATCCAGAAATTCCTGTGGTTCTCTTTACTGCTTACGGTGAAATCGACCTTGCTGTTCGTGGTCTTAAACTTGGTGCTTCCGACTTTGTTGTTAAGCCTTGGGACAACGACAAACTCCTCATGACCCTCAAGATGGCTGTTGAGAAGCAGAACAGGATTCAGACTCTCGACGAACTCACCGAAGAACATATCAAGAAGGCTATCGATAAGTGCCACGGCAATCTTACTCAGGCTGCCGAACTTCTCGGTGTCACTCGACAGACCTTATATAATAAGATGAAGAAGAAGTGATGCGTTTCGCTTGCTTCTTTTCTATATCATCCTAATACTTCTTGAACATTACAAAACCCCTCTCATCAGGGTAAAACACTATGATTTACATCTTTATAACTGTGTTGGTCGTATTGGCCATCTTGTATTTCCGTAGGCAACTCAAGATGCGCCGTGCTTGCAAGCATATCCTTGAGGCACTCGACAATAAGGATTACACCTTCCGCCTCTCCAACAAAGGTTCGTGGCTTGGTGATAAGGCACTCATCGATACTCTCAACGGACTCATTCAGAAGATTTCGGAAGAGCGTCAGGATGTGGAAGTGCAGTCGTGGGAAAAGCTCACACGCATCCTTACTCATGAAATCATGAATGGTATTGCTCCAATCACTTCGCTCAGCGATGTCTTTATGCGTCGAAAGGATGTGAAGGACTCTCCTATCTATGATGGTATGAAGGCGATACACGATACAAGTATTGGACTCATGGACTTTGTGGACAGTTATCGCAAGTTCACTTCGCTCCAACAACCAACACCTGAGCAGTTCTCGCTTCGCGAACTTATCGAAGGTGTGAAGAATCTTGGTGCTGTACCTGAAGACATTACGCTCTCTGTACGCTTCGACCTTGATGATGATACGGTTTATGCGGATAAGAATCTCTTCCGTCAAGTGGTCATTAACATCGTGAAGAATGCGGTTGAGGCGTTTAAGGAAGTGACTCATAATAATAAGCGCGAGATTCAAATCTTTGCTTATCAATATCCTGGCACTCCTTACCGTATTGCAATATCTAATAATGGTGCTCCTATTCCTGATGATGTAAGGCAAGATATCTTTGTACCTTTCTTCACAACTAAGAAGACTGGTTCGGGAATCGGACTTGCTCTCTGCCGACAGATTATACGACTTTCGGGAGGAACAATCAACCTTCTTCGTACCAATACAAACGGTTGGCCAACCACCTTCGTTCTCGAACTCCCTTCTAATAATAAATAAGGTGTGATATGGACAAAAAAGATATTTGTACCGAGATACTCCGCTTGATGGTTGAACGAGGCAAGACTGTTAGTACTGCCGAGTCTTGCACAAGTGGTCGTATTGCAGCTTCTCTCACCCAGATAAGTGGGGCTTCCGACTATTTCCAAGGCGGCATAGTTTGCTATCAAGACGAACTCAAGGTTCGTTTTCTCAATGTCTCGCCCGAAGATATCCAAACCTATGATGTGGTATCACAGCCCGTTGTAGAACAAATGGTTCGTGGTGCTTGCGAACTTTTCCATACCGACTACGCCCTTGCCTCCACCGGTTATGCAGGAGGAGGAATGAACGGCATTCCCGATGGCACCATCTGGATAGCCTGGGGCACCCAAGATGATGTCCACTCCCTCCTCCTCACTACCGACCTTGGTCGTGACCAAAACACCGAAAACGCCACCCTCCAAGCTCTTTCCTCTTTCCTTAATTATATACACCACTGCTAATATTACCTATATTTTGCAATGTCCGCATAGCAAAATATAGGTAATATTATTGAAATAGCATACAAAATTATCGTTTTTCAATAAATTA
>DCIW01000108.1:0-1560 GCA_002317225.1 Prevotellaceae bacterium UBA1716
TTCGCTTGGTTAATTGTTGTGATGTCGATTTATAACAAATAACAATTAACAATAAGGAAAATTCGCGTCTTTATCCTATATCTTCGTTGTGATGAAGTCCCTTCCGTTTATCTTCTGCAACTTGCGAAGCTTCGGTTTGAAGTTGTTTCGCTTAAGCGACACATCCGTAAGTGCCATCCCGATACAGCATTTTGAGAATCCTGTTGGGTGGATATGGATGTCGCGAAGAATATTTGTGATAGGGGAGAAGACGTTGCCGTCACGTTTGAGTTCGATGATGACCAATTGGTCGGTTCCATGGTCGATACCTGTTTCCATATTGTGGAAAGCGATATTCATGTCGATGGTCAAACGCTCGGTCTTGCCGTTGTTCACGAGTGTCACCCTGTCGAAATTGTTTCTTACCACAGCGTTCAGAGTGTCGAGCGCGAGTCCGGTCTTTCGTTTCACGAGTTCGAAAGCACCTTCTGTTGTGCGGAAATTATCTTGCGAAGGTACAGAGATACGTTTTTTCTTTGTTCGACCGTGATTGTTCTTGTTTTTTACCTCAAGGAAGGTGTCGTTGCTCTGCACATAAGTACGGACACGCACCTTCATTCGACGGGCACGGCGATTGTGATGCATGTTGTACATCAGGTGGTCGTCGGTGTCGTAGTAGGTGGTGCAATATGGTATGATGCGGTTGGAGAGCGTTTCCTGAACATAGTACTTGTCGCCAACGAGAGTGAGCAGGCGAGCAAGTTGCTGTTTCGAACAGACGTATTTTGTGTCGAGGCGATTCATCAATCGTATGTCGGCCATCTGTTCAAGTGTGATAGGGCGCATCTCGGAGAGCAATGTTTTGATTTCTTGATCTACGGATTGCATTAGTTCAATTAGTTATTTGGTACAAATGTAGAAATTATTATTCAAATAAACTGCTCTTTACTTATTAAATTGTTTTAAAAGGTGTGTTTTTCGCGCTTTTCGAACGAAAAATGATATATATTGACCTTGAAAAGCAATTATTTTTCAAAATATCTTTGTGGTTTGTGATATTATTCGTAATTTTGCACCGACGGAAACAGAGGGGACTGCAAAGTTCCCTCTTTCTTATTGCTTTTCGCAATTTCAAGGAATGAAATATACATTATATTTTTACTGACTTTTATTTATGATAGACAAAAACAAAGTGAAGGATTTGGTTGAGCAGTGGCTCGCTGACAAGGAGTATTTCCTCGTTGATGTCAACGTTGACAACCAAAATAAGATCACTGTGGAAATTGACCACAAAGACGGTGTATGGATTGAGGACTGCTGCGAACTTAGCAAGTTCATCGAAGAGCGTGTGGACCGCGAAGTTGAGGACTACGAACTCGAGGTAGGTTCTGCTGGTATCGGTCAGCCATTCAAAGTGCTTCAGCAGTATATCAACTCAGTTGGATACGATGTCGAAATCCTTACAGCCGACGGAAAGAAGATGGAAGGCTGTCTGAAGGAGGCTGATGAAAATGGATTTGTGGTTACCGTAACTGAAAAGCAGAAGATAGAAGGCAAGAAGCGTCCTCAGATGGTTGAGGT
>DCIW01000108.1:1713-2140 GCA_002317225.1 Prevotellaceae bacterium UBA1716
GATACTTTCAAGGACTTTAAGGAGACAAAAAACATTGACCGCACAACTTTGGTCAGTGTACTTGAAGACAGCTTCCGCAGTGTTTTGCAGAAGACTTTCGGTTCTGACGAGAACTTCGACGTTATCGTTAACCCAGACAAGGGCGACTTCGAAATCTATCGCAACCGTGTGGTTGTAGAAGATGGTGCAGTTCAGAACGAGAATATGGAAATCAGTCTTTCTGAAGCTCAGAAGATTGATGCTGACTATGAGGTAGGTGAAGATGTGTCTGAAAAGATCAACTTCGCTGACTTCGGTCGTCGTTCTATCCTTACTCTCCGTCAGACAATGGCAAGTAAGATTCTTGACCTTGAGCACGACAACCTTTACAACAAGTATGTTGACAAGGTTGGCACAATCATTAGTGCTGAAGTTTATCAGGTTTGGA
>DCIW01000108.1:2243-6771 GCA_002317225.1 Prevotellaceae bacterium UBA1716
GAGGCTGCACGTGCCGTTGTGCTCCGTGTTGACAACCTCAACAACAACCCTAAGATTATCCTTTCTCGTACAGCTCCTGAGTTCCTTCAGCGTCTTCTTGAAAACGAAGTTCCAGAAATCAACGATGGTCTCATCACAGTACATAAGATTGCTCGTATCCCTGGTGAGCGCGCTAAGATTGCAGTTGAGAGCTACAACGAGCGTATCGACCCTGTAGGTGCTTGTGTCGGTGTGAAGGGTTCACGTATTCATGGTATCGTTCGCGAACTTCGCAACGAGAATATCGACGTTATCAACTATACAAGCAATATCAAGCTTTTCATCACTCGTGCTTTGAGTCCTGCTGAGATTTCTTCTATCACTCTCGATGAGGAGAATCGCAAGGCTGAGGTTTATCTCAAGCCTGATCAGGTTAGTCTTGCCATCGGTAAGAATGGTCACAACATCAAGCTTGCTTCGATGCTCACTGACTACACAATCGACGTATTCCGCGAACTCGATGGTACAGAGGATGCAAACGAGGATATCTATCTCGACGAGTTCAAGGACGAAATCGACGAGTGGATCATCGACTCAATCAAGGGCATCGGTCTTGAGACAGCTAAGGCTGTGCTCGACGCTCCACGCGAGATGCTCATCGAGAAGGCTGACCTCGAAGAAGATACTGTGGACGAAGTGCTCCGCATTCTCAGCGCAGAATTTGAAGAATAATCTCTTATGAAAGATGAGAGATGAGTGTTTGGAGTCGAGAGACTTTACTCCGAATACTTGTTATCCCAAATGCATCGGGAATTCATAGAAAAGTCTCTAAACTCTAAACGTAAAACTCTAAACTCAACACAATGGCAGTTAGACTAAATAAAGCATTAAAAGAACTGAATGTGGGAATTAACACCGTGGCTGAATTCCTGCAGAAAAAGGGCAAGGCACTCGAAGATGCCAGTCCTAACGCAAAGATCACGGATGAGCAGTTTGCTCTGCTTATGAAAGAATTTGGTGCTGACAAGAACAAGAACATCGAAACTCAGGCGGACATTCAGAAGCGCAAGGAACGTGAGCAGAAGGAAAAGGAAGACCGCAAGGCCGCTCAGAAGGCTGAGGCTGCTCAGCAGAAGCAGCAGTTTAAGATTGTTGGCAACATCAATGATATTCAGAAGCCAAAGGTTGAACCAAAGTCGGAACCAAAGGTGGAGGCTCCAAAGCCTGAGTCTGTAAAGGTTGAAGCTCCAAAGCCAGAGCCAAAGGCAGAAGTAAAGCCTGTAGCTCCAAAGCCGGAACCTGTAAAGGTTGAGGCACCAAAGGCAGAACCAAAGCCTGAAACTCCAAAGGCTGAGCCAAAGGTTGATGCTCCTAAGCCAGAACCTGTTAAGGTAGATGCTCCAAAGGTAGAACCAAAGCAAGATGCACCAAAGGCAGAACCAGTTGAAGCACCAAAGTCTGAAGCGCCTCAGGGTGGCAATAAGAAGCAGACTCCTGCTGATCGCCTTGAGCAAGATGAAAATGGAGTTTATCGTCTTGCTGCTCCTCAGGATGCAGGTGTGTCATTCAAGCAGGTAGGTTTCATTGACCTTTCAAGTCTTAATTCAAAGACTCGTCCAGACCGCAAGAGTAAGTCTGAACGCAAGAAGGATCGTATCGAAAAAGAAAAGCAGGCTCGCGAACAGCGCAAGAACGGTCAGCAGAATGGTCAGAATGGCCAAAACGCACAAGGCGGTCAGAATGGCCAAAATGGTCAGGGCGAAGGTAAGAAGAAACGTAATCGTATTAAGAACGAGCGCGTTGATATCAATGCTGCCGCTAACCAAAACAATGGTCAGAACGGCCAGGGCAAGAAGAACAAGGGCGGTCAGAACGGTCAGCAGAATCAGCAGAACGGAAAGAACGGCCAGCAGAATAAGAATAACAACCAGAACCAGCAAGGTCAGGGTAAGAAGAACAAGAAGAAGAACCAGCCAGCTAAGCCAGTAGAACTTTCTGATGAGGAAGTAGCAAAGCAGGTAAAGGAGACTCTTGCTCGTCTTACATCTAAGCAGGAAAAGAAAGGCGTTAAGTATCGTAAGGAAAAGCGTAACGCTATCCAGGACCGTATGGCTCAGGAGGAGGAATTGCAGGATGCTGAGAGCAAGGTGTTAAAGCTCACAGAATTCGTAACTGTTTCTGAGCTCGCTACCATGATGGATGTGCCTGTAACTAAGGTCATCGGTACTTGTATGGCTATCGGTATGATGGTAAGTATCAACCAGCGTCTCGATGCTGAGACTATCAATATCGTTGCTGAAGAATTCGGTTATTCTACAAGTTATGTGTCAGAGGAAGTTTCTAACGCTATCGTTGAAGAGGAGGATTCGGAAGACGATCTCCAGTCTCGTGCTCCAATCATCACTGTGATGGGTCACGTTGACCACGGTAAGACTTCTCTCCTCGACTATATCCGCAAGACTAACGTCATCGCTGGTGAGGCTGGTGGTATCACTCAGCACATCGGTGCTTACAACGTAAAGATGCAGGATGGTCGTCACATCACATTCCTTGATACTCCTGGTCACGAAGCCTTCACAGCCATGCGTGCTCGTGGTGCTCAAGTAACCGATATCGCTATCATTATCGTTGCTGCCGATGATGCAATCATGCCTCAGACAAAGGAAGCGATTGCTCATGCTCAGGCTGCTAACGTACCAATGGTATTTGCAATTAATAAGATTGATAAACCAGGTGCTAACCCTGATAAGATTCGTGAACAACTTGCTGCTATGAACCTCCTCGTTGAGGATTGGGGTGGTAAGTACCAGTGTCAGGAGATTAGTGCAAAGCAGGGTATTGGTGTTGAGGACCTTATGGAGAAGGTTCTTCTCGAAGCAGAAATGCTCGACCTCAAGGCAAACCCGGATCGTAAGGCTACTGGTTCCATCATCGAGTCTACTCTCGACAAGGGTCGTGGTTATGTTGCTACAGTCCTCTGTCAGAATGGTACTCTCCATCAGGGTGATATCGTTCTTGCTGGTACTCACTACGGACGTATCAAGGCTATGTTCAACGAGCGTGGCCAGCGTATCAACCAAGCTCTTCCTGCTGAACCTGCAGTTATCCTCGGTCTTAATGGTGCTCCTACTGCGGGTGATACATTCCACGTAATGGAGACTGAACAGGAAGCTCGTGAAATCTGTAACAAGCGTGAGCAACTTAAGCGCGAACAGGGTCTCCGTACTCAGACTCGTCTTACTCTCGACGAACTTGGTCGTCGTATCGCTCTTGGAGACTTCAAGGAACTCAACCTCATCGTTAAGGGTGACGTGGACGGTTCTATCGAGGCTCTCTCAGACTCTCTCATCAAGCTCTCAACAGAAAAGATTCAGGTTAATGTAATCCATAAGGCTGTAGGTCAGATTTCAGAGAACGATGTTGAACTTGCTCATGCTTCTGAGAATGTAATCATCATCGGTTTCCAGGTTCGTCCTTCACAGGCTGCTCGTCGTCTTGCTGAGCAGTATGGTGTTGATATCCGTCTCTACTCAATCATCTACGATGCAATTGAGGAGGTTAAGGATGCAATGGAAGGTATGCTTGCTCCAACAGTCAAGGAAGAGATTACTGGTCAGGTCGATGTACGTCAGGTATATCGTATCACAAAGGTCGGAACTGTTGCTGGTTGTTGGGTTACAGACGGAAAGGTTCACCGTTCAGACAAGGTACGCGTCATTCGCGATGGTATCGTAGTTCATACTGGTGACATCCTCGCTCTCAAGCGTTATAAGGACGATGTTAAGGAAGTTGGTCGTGACTTCGAGTGTGGTATCTCTATCGTTAATTATAATGATATCCGCGAAGGCGACGTTCTCGAGACTTATACTGAGGTTGAGGTTAAGACAAAACTCTAAATGAATATCATAATACTTATAGTCCTCGCAGTTGGAGCCGTAGTAGGCTTCAGCCGCGGGGCATTTAAGATGATAGCGAGCATTGGCGGCTTCTTTGTCGGTGTGATTGTTGCTTCGATGTATTCGGAGAAGGTGGGCGAATTCCTTTCGCTCAATGTCGGCACATCTTCAAATATGGGCAAACTGCTTGCTTTCATACTTATCATGTTTTTGGCACCGGTAGCACTTGATGTGATAGCCACATTGCTTACAAAGGTTTTTTCTAGTTTGCAACTTGGTTTTCTCAATCGTCTTGCAGGGGCAGCAGTGGGAGCAATAGGATATGCTTTCGTGTTGAGTTTTGCTCTTAATATGATGGACTTTGCGTTGAGCAACGGTGGTTTTGCACAAGAGAAACTTGAAGAGCGTGAACCGGCGTTCTATCTTGTCAAGCATCTTTCGCAACCAGTAATTCCTGATATGGTTATTGTCGATGACCCTACCGAAGTGGCACAACTCGACGAGGACGAAACTCCTCGTTGCGGTCTCAAGCCAAAGGTTGATGAGGCAGTCGACAATCTAAATCCTTTTAAATAATAATCATAGATAATCTAGACGATTTAGTATTTCTAGTTAAATATGAGTGAACAAAACGCGTTTGTACGTGATGTGGC
>DCIW01000022.1:0-608 GCA_002317225.1 Prevotellaceae bacterium UBA1716
TTGTTGTATTCATCTTGTATGTTTATAAATTATTTAAAAAGAGTTTACATATAAGATGTGAAGCAACGAGTGGGGGAGTGATGTTAGTCTACTATATATTATTAAGAATCAATAAATATGGGGCAAACGATATATGCTACGCTTGTTCCTACTATTTTATTTGATATTTAAGGTATCTAATTCTTTTTCTATGTCGGCCATCATCGTGCTGTATGGGGTGTTATCTACACGATCGGCTGCACGGACGGCGTCAACGGCGGTGTTGAACATTGCCATCACGTAATAATACTTGTCACTTGGCAGATTCTTGTACACTTCGCGCAGTCTTTGTATTCGGTTTTGAATAAGTGACGCGGCATCACGGAAGAGCTTTTCCTCTTC
Source organism: Prevotellaceae bacterium UBA1716 (assembly GCA_002317225.1). Taxonomy (GTDB): domain Bacteria; phylum Bacteroidota; class Bacteroidia; order Bacteroidales; family Bacteroidaceae; genus Minthosoma. The sequence continues at coordinate 382 of DCIW01000022.1, forward strand.
AGGGCTGCTTGCCGTAAGAGGAAGAGCAATGTCTTCGATCGTAACTTTTATGTTCTGTTTTGTCTCTGCCATATTGTCGGACTATAGATCTTACTTCTTGTCAACTTCCTCTTCAGAGCTTGCGCTGAGGATATTGATGCACTTGTTGACTTCACGTACCAGTTGTGTGACTCTCTGCTTTGTCTCCTTGAAGTCGGAGTCAGAGATTTCAATCATTCTGGCAAGTT
>DCIW01000022.1:736-6328 GCA_002317225.1 Prevotellaceae bacterium UBA1716
TGGACCCTCGCTTCGAATTTCTTGAGATGAATGCGTTCTTCGTCTGTCATATCTGCAAATGTTACATACAATTTGATGCAAATTTACATATTTTTGCTGTATCTGCAAAATAGATTGTGCAAAAAGTATGTATGGATAATGCAAAAATGTATTATTTTTTCATTTTGGCCTCTGCTTTGGCCACTTCTTCTTCACTTGGAGTGCCTTCTTTTTTGGCGAGGACGATGACGTTATAGACAAATTCCTTTGCCCAATCTTCGGAGAAACCAAGTTTTTCTTGATATTGGCGTACGGCGAATACTGTCTTTGTCACGCCTGGGTCGCTCCAATTGTTTTTTGTGAACACATCGTGAACGGTGTTTTCAACTACACTCTTAACAAGCTTCTTGAGGAATGCTGGAATGCGGAACTTCCACTTGAGGAGGTTGCCCATGAGCATCATAAGATTCTGCGAGTAGTTTTGGAATGTCAAGAAGTAGTTTTGAACCTGTGTCTGACTCTTGCAGTTCTTCTTTACGCTTTGGTCTATTTCTTTGAAGAAGTTGTCGCTGATGCCGTAAATGTCTTGAAGGAGTTTCTTGCATGCTTTCTTCTCGCCGATTCCAAGTTTGTTGTTTACTGTGGCTACATGCAATGAACGCTTGAACGCCATCATCTCCTTGTATGCTGCGATGTTAGGCACACCGATGTTGGTGGCAAGTGTACTCTGGAAGTAGACAGTGATAAGTGTCATGAAGTCTTCAGTTCCACCTACTGCTTTTTCTTCTTTCTTTTTCTTGAAAATATCTAAAAATGACATGTTATTTAGTTATGAGTTATGAGTTGTGAGTTGTGAGTTGTGAGTTATGAGTTGTGAGATATGAGTTATAAATGACCCTCTACCAAGCGCAGCCTAATTATGAATTATGCATTATGAATTATGCATTAAATTAGTACGCGTTTCCTTTTTCGCCTCCAAACACGTTTGTAACGGTCTTCACGATGATCTTGAGGTCGAGAAGGAATGTCCAGTTCTCGATGTATTCGATGTCCTTCTTCACACGACCTTCCATCTGGTCGATGTAGCGTGTCTCGCCACGGAAACCGCTGACTTGAGCAAGCCCTGTGATGCCTGGTTTTGCGAGGTGGCGTACCATGAACTTGTTGATGATACGGGAGTATTCCTCTGTATGTTTGAGCATGTGAGGACGTGGTCCGACGATGGACATATCGCCCATGAATACGTTGACAAACTGTGGCAACTCGTCGATGTTGGTCTTACGCATGAAGTCGCCGAATGGGTACTTGCGTGGGTCGTTCTCTGTTGCTTGCACTTTGTCGGCTTGGTCGTTCACTTTCATCGTACGGAACTTGATGCACTTGAACACTTTTCCGTCGATACCGGTGCGGTCCTGCTTGAAGAATACCGGCCCTGGTGACTTTATCTTGATAATGATTCCGACGATAAGCAGAACCCAAGGGAATATGGTCACAAGGAATATTGACGACACGATGAGGTCGAACATTCTCTTAATGAATTTGTTGGTTGGGTTGGCCAATGGTTCTTCACGTCGTGCAATCACTGGTGTTCCTTCGACTGAACTGAATGATTGATTGCCGGAGAAGACGTTGAGTGAAGGAACGTAGTAGAATCGTACAAGGTGGTTGTCGCAATACTTCACGAGCATGTTGAGACGGTCAAACTCTTCTGGTGGGAAGAAACCGTATATCTCGTTTATGTCGTCGTGAGTGGCAAGATATGAATAAATGTCGTTTGGACTACCAACACGAAGTCTGTTGTAGTCGAAATTATCACAGTTTCCGTCGTAAAATGTTCCTTTTATAACATATCCATAGTGGGGGATGCTGAATGTGCTGAACAAATCGAGGAGTGATTTTTCGTTTCCGATAAGAAGGATATTCTTTATGTCATGTTTCTTACGGCGAACGGACTTGAGCAATTTGCTGAGAATGAATCTCTCACCCAAGCACAAGACAAAGTAAACGCCAATGGTAGTGAGTGTGTATGTTCGAGGGAAGTGGGTGCTTGCCTCCAAAAAGCCTGTGAAGAATGTCACATGCATAAGTGTGAGCAAACATACAACGATAGTACGGCGGATGACTGCCTCTATCCTGATCATTCGGTTGTGGATGACAGAAGGGTAGAGTGCGTTGCTTGCCAAAAGGCATGTGTCGTAAAGGAGGATGAGTTTTGGAAGGTTCTTGAAACCATTCATCCAGAGTGGATTAAAATATAACGATCCCGAGTATGTTAAAGCAACAGTTGCCGACATCAAAAGAATGTCAGCAATTAAGATTTCCAGGACCAATATTTTATCTTTATCCAGCATATAAGTCGAAATTATATGCAAAGGTAACTATTTATTTTTATATAATTGATATAAATGAATAAAAAGTTTTGCAAAATCGTGTAACGATTAGTATTGTCGGGCGATATGACCACTAATCGTAGAAGTTCCAACTCAAACCGAAATGTATTCCTGTAGGGTTCATTGGATAGCCAGGCCCCCAGAATGCACGTGCTGTTCCTGCGTTTGCATGGTAATATTGAACGTAGAAACGTAGTCGCTTCAACTCAAAATTGACGTATGCACTGATGAGCGGATGCTTGCCTATCTTAACGAGTTTGTCAGGATTTTGTGTGGTAAACTGTCCGATGACTGGGGAATAGTCGGGTGCATAGTACTCGGTGAAGAACTTCATGTCGGCACCAAGTTCGGTCTTGAGCACTTTCGCTATCTTGAAATCAAGATACATATTTGTATATGTGGTCAATTTAGGAAGTGGCAAGACTGTCTCGTTCGACGTGGTCTGGTAAGTGATGTTGTTGTCGAGATGGAATGGACCTAATGCGATATTTTGGTCGAGCGTGACAGAGAAAACTTGGATGTTTTCGCCGCATTGGAGTGATGCAACATTGTTGGTCACTGTCTTTTCTCCAGAATCACTTGTGATTGTAGTGCCATTATTGGCAAAGTAAGTATAATTCTTGATGTTCTCAAGTCCTGCAGTGATGGTTGTCTTTGTCTTTGGATATGTGACAACTGCTTGTATTCTTTGCCTCCATTCTTTCTTTGTATCTTGGTCCCACCAAGCATAAGTGGAATGGAAATGACGATAGTAGAACGAAGGATTCAAGTTTTTAAGATATGCATTTGCTGCAATCTGGAGAGTGTCCTTAAAGAGTGGTATGTTTATCTCACCATGTCCCGAAACTGACAACTGGCCTGAGTTTTCGCCTAAGAGGACAAATTCGGCGTCGACATTGTAGTGGATAAGCGATCCCATTGTCCTTATCATCTGGCCACCAACAACTACGTCATACTCCTCAAAAGTTCTTCTTGTCGTATGGCCATCCTTATTGTATCCGGGAGTGATAGTGTCGGGCAGGGCATAACGGCGGTATTCATGTCCGATATACGCGTTCAAACCGAAGGCTGCCCATTTCTGGAAACCTTCACAAAGTGAGATGCCAAGATTATTGCGTACCGAAAAGTTGGTTGTACGATCGTTGATAGTATCTCCTTCGAAAATGTATTGGTTGGTATAATAGTCGGAAGGGTTCTCGTACGAACGGAAGTTGCGACTAAGGTCTGCAACTTTGAATGTATGGAAAAACTTCATTACAGGAACGAATACCATGACTCTGTTGGTGGAGTCGCCTTCCATGCGTTCAAAACCGATATTGTAATGGTGCGTGAGAAATGCTATGTGATGCTCTTGACGATTCCAAGTGCTGTTCAAGAAGGTTGGAATATCGCGTGATGCATAACTCATCGCCTGGCTTTCGGGATGGGTAATATAACTCTCGTCGGTGATACCGCCACTCTCAGCCATCTTCATGAAGTTGTACTGATAGTACATGTGCATGACGTACTTGTCGCTATTGTAGCTGCCCCATACGGCAGTGTTCATGTGACCTGTGTTCTGGCTGTTGTAGTAGCCTTGGCCGTATTGGTATGTGTAACTTGCACCGAGATTGGCTTTCTTTCCTATGTTCTGAGTGTAAATGACCTTGAGATTGTCGTAACCTGTTGTCTTCGAACCGCATGCGTTGTACGACACGTTCATATATGGTGACTTCGTGTTGTAGTGGCGGAAGCTTTCGGTAGGGGTGAAGAATTGGTCAAAGGGATTGAGGAAGATGAAATTCTGCTTTTCGTTCCTCTCCATGAAGATGCGGTTCTGGCGTGGAGAACCGAGGTTGCCGAGTGTGTTGTATTCGCCACGCATACCTTCGGTGAGCGAATTGTTTTGGTATGCATGATGAAGGGTGTCAACGTGGATGGGAGTCTTGTTCCCAAATATATCGTCGACAACCCACGAATGTACTTCGGTTGGTATTTGTATTTTTTTATCACCTTCCTCCTCGTCTTCCAAATCCCCTTGTCCACGCATCATGTCTTGGTCGGTATTCGACTCAAGTTCGCCGACGATGCGCTGTGCAAGAAGCGGGGTCGATGTGAAGAGTGATAATAATATGATTATTAAATGTTTTGCCTTCAAAACTTAGAGTATAAGTTAGAACATAAAGCGTATGATGAACTCGATGATCTTAATGACCATCGAGCCAAATCCGACGCTGAAAAACAGCATCTTGTTTTCGGGAAACGCAAAATAAATGATGACTGCGGCAACGAAACCAATCATGAAGATAGCATTGAGTATCTGGCGAGTACGGAGAATGCTGTTAGTCTTCTTCGATGGTCTGCTCCACTTGCTTTGCTTCTTGCTCGAAGCAACAGCCTCGGCTATGATTTTGTCGACTTCGTCCTGCTGCATAATTACTTAACGGCTTCAGAGATTTCTTTGATGAGTTCGTCCTTGAGGTCGACAGTCTTCACACGGAACTTGCCGCTGATGCGGCGCAATTCGCCTTTCTTTGTGATACATTCAGCATCGGTAATCCACTCTTCGGCAGTTACGCGTTCAGGGTTTTCCGAGCCGCCAGCATAGAGATAGGCGAGATTGCCCATGTTAAACTCAACTGCTCCATCCTTGACTTGAAGCTTGAGTGTATAATATACATAGGTGTAATCCTTTGCCAATGCCTTGTTTGAGAAAATCATTTCCTCAGCACCTCGGCAGCTGATAAAGCCGCTCTCCTTGTTTGCTTCTGTAAGCTGGGCGTATTCTGTATTGTGGAAGAAATCTGCATCAGTCCATACGCCACGAGCTTGTTCTGGTGTGTAGCGGAGGTTTGCCCATGAAGAAACAATATTGTAGAGTTCTGCCTTGCTCTTGCCTGGGGCAGAGATTACAGTCTTGAACACAACTTTTCCATTCTCTTCAGGAACGGCACCAGCCAAGTATTCTGTTATTTCCTTCTGAGTCTTTATCTTCTTCTTCGAAAATAGTCCACTGCTCTGTGCGTTGATAAAAAGTGGCATTGAAAGTGCCATTAGCGCAATTATAATCTTCTTCATAACAATTAATTTTATAATTTTTCTGCAAATATAGTGCAAAATAAATAATTAATAACTATTTTTGTGGACTAAATAAAGAAATACTAACAAAAAATAACATGAAAACGATACTTTTAACCTTTGCTATGATGTTTGCGTCGACAGTTTATGCACAAGTTGACATCAC
>DCIW01000028.1:0-4302 GCA_002317225.1 Prevotellaceae bacterium UBA1716
GTTGGTTCTTCAACTGCGATTGGAAGGTTCTCAGCAATCATCTTGATAGCCTGAAGTTCGTACATATCACTCATCACCCAAGCACCCTTAGTGATATATCCTTCGATAGCGTGAGTAAGAGCATCCATACCTGTAGCGGCAGTCAAACCCTTTGGAAGTGAATACATGAGTTCTGGGTCGATGATTGCAACAGCAGGAATATCGTTTGGATCAACACAAACCATCTTTGCCTGACGAGTTTCGTCGATGATTACATAGTTGATAGTTACCTCAGCACCAGTACCAGCAGTTGTTGGAAGAGCGATGATAGGAACAGACTTGTTCTTTGTTGGAGCACAACCTTCAAGGCTTACGATGTCGGAGAATTCTGGGTTATTGCTCACAATACCAATACCCTTTGCAGTATCCATGCTCGAACCTCCACCAATAGCGATGATACAGTCTGCACCACTTGCTTTGAATGCCTCAACACCTTGCTTTACATTGGTAACTGTTGGGTTAGGTTTGATTTCAGAATAAATGTCGTAAGGGAATCCCACTTCATCAAGGACATCAGTCACTTTCTTGGTTGTGCCCACCTTGATGAGTCCTTTGTCCGAACAAACGAGAGCCTTCTTCAAGCCCATGCGGTTGAGTACTTCTGGCAATTCCTTGCGAGAGCCAGCTCCGAAGTATGATACTTCGTTAAGAATAAATCTTTGTGCCATAATTTTGAGTTTAGTTAATAAGATAATTGTTATTCTTGGTATTTTGGCACAAAGATACAATATGTTGTTCAAAACACCAAACTTTGTTGATGCAAAAACAATTAATGATAATAATTATGAATGCAGCATATAATTATTTATAATATAATGCAACAAATATTTCATATTTTTATTGTTGCTAAAAATGAACCCAAGGGTTCAGGTATAATGGCTCAATGCCAAAAATGAAAAATATAGAAAATATTGCAAATGGCATAGATAAAATATTGCAAATTACATAACTCATCCACCCCATAAACCCATAGCATACCCCATAGCCCATTTTACTCATTTTATTTTTCGCATTGGCGATTTTCGCAAATGACTTTGTCATTATTTTTCAGCGAACAAAAATAATTTATTATTTCGCATTTTATATTATATTTTATCGAATGTAGCATACATTTTATATTAACATATTAGTGCCATTATTCTATCAAAAAGTTGCAAATCAAGTATCTTTAATAATCTTTTTTTATCAAAAGGTAGTATAAAAGGCACATCAATAACATTTTTTCGAAACCCAAGTTTGAGTGTGTACTTTTTTTTGTAACTTTGCACATAACGTAATATTTACGAAACATATTTTCCCATCGATATTGGGAAAACTTCATACCTTTGCAGACAAATAATTAAACTAAACTAATATGAAACTTACTAAGAAATTAATGTTGCTTGCAGCGGGAACCATGTCCCTCTTTTCGTGCGGCAACGGACTCTATGAAGAAACCTCACAAGGTGTCATCGTGAAAGTTCAGAATCAGGTCAATGCAGATTCTGCAGGTTATCAGACTCCTAAACTCGTCCGCCTTCAGGTGATGGGCGAAAAGATTATCCATGTATCTGCCACTGCTGAAAGCAAGTTTGCAGATAAGCAGAGTCTTATCATCGTTGACCAAGAGGAGAAAACTCCTTACACAGTTTCGCAGATGGGCGACACTATCACCGTAGCAACAAAGGCAATCAAGGCTAATGTGCTTGCTTCTACAGGCGAGGTTTGGTTCACCGACTCACTCGACAACCTTATCGTTCATGAGCAGAATGGTGGTGGTAAGCAGTTCACACCATATTCTTGCACTCAGACTCATGCTGATGGCACTGATGAGACTTACAAGGGTTGGTCTATCCGCCAGGTATTCGAATCGCCTGAAGACGAAGCATTCTACGGACTTGGTCAGCATCAGGCAGACGAATGGAACTATAAGGGCAAGAACGAGGAACTCTTCCAATACAACACAAAGGTAAGCATTCCTTTCATCGTTTCTTCAAACAATTACGGTATCCTCCTCGACTCTTACTCGCTCTGTCGTTTCGGTAATCCTAACGACTACTCACAGCTCTATAAGGTATTTAAACTTGCTGATAAGGATGGTAAGGAAGGTGCTCTCACAGGTACTTATACAGCCCCTGAGCAGGAGACTTTGGTTCGCCGCGAAGATTCAATCTACTTCGAAAACCTCAAGTCTGCCAAGAACCTTCCTCAGTTCAAGCTCGACAACGCAACCGTTGTTTACGAAGGAACTATCGAACCTCTCGAATCTGGTGAATACCGTTTCTCTCACTACTACTCTGGTTATCAGCGTATCTTCATCGATGGTAAGGATGTCTATACTGAGGATGTAGCAGGCACAGGTTCAAACGACCAAACTATCTGGCGAACTGCTTGGAATCCAAATGCTCGTAAGTTTGCTGTGAACCTTGAGAAAGGTAAGAAGTACACTTTCCGTCTCGAATGGACTCCTGATGGTGGTGAGGCTTATTGCGGTCTTCGTGCTTATGCTCCAGTATCTGATGAAGAACAACAGAAGCTTTCTTTCTGGAGCGAAATGACTCAGCAACTCGACTACTACTTCATGGCTGGTGATAATGCCGATGAGGTAATCTCTGGCTATCGTACTCTCACTGGCAAGGCACAGATCATGCCTGATTGGTTGCTCGGTTATTGGCAGTCTCGTGAGCGTTATAAGACTCAGTCTGAGATACTTGAAGCACTTGCTGGCTTCCGTGAGCGTCATCTCCCAATCGATAATATCGTGATGGACTGGAACTATTGGACTCCAGACTCATGGGGTGCATTCGAGTTCGACCCATCTCGCTTCTCCGACCCAGCAGGCATGATTGACACTATCCATCAGAATAATGCTAAGATCATGATTTCTTGTTGGCCAAAGTATTATCTCACAGTTGATAATTACAAGGAACTTCTCGACAAGAAGTACATCTATATGCAGTCGGTTAAGGACTCACTCTACGACTGGCTCGGCTACAAGTATGCCTTCTATGATGCTTATGCTCCTGAAGCTCGTAAGATATTCTGGCGTCAGCTCTATGAGAAACTTGGCACTATCGGTATGGATGCTTGGTGGATGGATGCATCTGAACCAAATGTTCGCGACTGTACTGATATGAACTACCGTAAACTCCTTTGCGGCCCTACTGAATATGGTTCCTCGGACGAATACTTCAACGCATACTCTATCGTAAATGCAGAAGCCATCTATGATGGTCAGCGTGCTTACGAAACTGCAATCGAAGAGAAGGGCATTGATAAGAACGATTCTAAGACTCTTCAGTCTTCAACCAATTGGGATCAGCGTGGTTTCGGCAATAAGTTCTCTCCAAACAACAACCGCGTATTCCTTCTCACTCGTAATGGTTTTGCTGCAGAACAGCGTTATTCTACTGCCACTTGGTCAGGTGATATCGGTACTCGTTGGGAGGACCTCAAGGCACAGATTACAGCAGGTCTTAACTTCTCTATCTCTGGTGTTCCATTCTGGTCTCAGGATATTGGTGGTTTCTCTGTTGAAAAGCGTTATGCTGCTGCTCAGAGTCTCTTCGATGCTTCTGGTGTGGAAAATGCAGACCTCAAGGATTGGCGTGAACTCAATGCTCGTTGGCATCAAGTAGGTATGTGGGCTCCTATGTATCGTTCACATGGTCAGTTCCCATTCCGTGAGCCTTGGAACATCGCTCCTGAAGGTCATCCAGCATACGAAGTAATCAAGTCTTGTCTCGAACTCCGTTACCGTCTCATGCCTTACATCTACTCACTCGCAGCAGATGTTCACTTCAACGACTACACTATCATGCGTCCTCTCGTGATGGACTTCGGCAAGGATAAGGAAGTTCGCAACATCGGTTATCAGTTCATGTTTGGTCCTTCATTCATGGTTAACCCAGTTTACACTTACAAGGCTCGCTCACGTGAGGTTTACTTCCCTAAGGATAACATCTGGTATGACTTCTTCACAGGTGCCATTGCATCAAATGGTGGTGAGGCAAAGACTGTTCCTGCTCCATACGAACACATTCCACTCTTCGTTCGTGCAGGTTCAATCATCCCATTCGGTCCTGCAATCGAATACACTCAGCACAAGAAGGCAGACAACATCCGTCTCTACATCTACCAAGGTGCTGATGGCAAGTTCAACCTCTACGAAGACGAAGGTACCAACTACGGTTACGAGGCTGGTCGCTTTGCAAACATCCCTATCACATACAACGAAGCAACCAAGACTCTCACCATCGGTGACCGCTCTGGCGAATTCCCAGG
>DCIW01000028.1:4466-5335 GCA_002317225.1 Prevotellaceae bacterium UBA1716
AACATGAAAAGAACCCTCCTTTCCCTCATAGCATTATCAATCTCCTTGCTTGCTAATGCTCAATCCACAAATCGTCAGCTCTTCACCGAGGGCTGGCGTTTTATGCTTTCAACCAAAGAGGCCGACTATAGCCAAGCCGAAGTGGATGACAGCAATTGGCGTTCCCTCAATCTCCCTCACGATTGGGCCATCGAAGGCGACTTCTCCAAGGATAACCCTTCAGGCACAGGTGGTGGAGCACTCCCAGGTGGAGTTGGTTGGTATCGCAAGACATTCAGCGTTGATCCAAAGTTCTCCAATTCAATCGTTCGCATTGATTTCGATGGTGCTTACATGAATGCTGCGGTCTATATCAACGGTCATCATCTCGGCACTCGTCCTTACGGATATATCTCGTTCGGATACGACATCACTCCTTATTTAAATAAAGGCAGCAAGAATGTGATAGCTGTTCGTGTGGACAATTCCGACCAGCCAAACTCTCGTTGGTACTCAGGTTGTGGTATCTATCGTAATGTATGGCTCGATATCACTCCTACCACTCATATCAACCACGATGGTGTATATGCTGTGAGCAAAATCACTAAGCTCCAAAAAGACAAAGATGGAAAACCTAAAGCAGAAACTGGTCGTATCACCATCACTACAACACTGAGAAATGATGGCACCAAGAAGACTGCTGTATATCTCAACAATGTCTTGAAGAACGCTAAAGGCAAGTATGCTGGTGCTGCAAAAGACTATTCCCTCGTACGACTTGCTCCAGGAGAAACTGCTGATGTCGAACAAACCATCGTAATCAACAAACCCGAACTCTGGAGTCCTTGCCATCCTTATCTCTACACTCTTGAGACACAAGTATGGCCAAC
>DCIW01000249.1 GCA_002317225.1 Prevotellaceae bacterium UBA1716
GGTAGATCTTGCTCGACTTGCAGGACTGAAACCTGCTGCTGCACTCATCGAGATACTCAATCCTGATGGAACGATGGCTCGTATGCCTCAGTTGGTTGAGAAGGCAGAACAGTTTGGTATGAAACTCATCCAGATAAAGGACCTTATCGCTTATCGCCTTGCACAAGGAAGTGAGAATGGTGAGTCTGATAGCAAGAATGAAACTTCTTCTCCAACACTCGATAACAAACTCGTGGAGAAAGGTGTGGAGGCGGATATGCCTACTGCTTACGGTCATTTCCGCATCATACCATTCCGCCAGAAGAGCAACGGACTCGAACATATCGCTCTTATCAAAGGCGAATGGAAGGAGGACGAACCAGTACTTGTTCGTATGCATTCAAGTTGTGCTACAGGTGATATCTTCGGTTCGCAGCGTTGTGATTGTGGTGAACAACTTCATAAGTCGATGGAACTCATCGATAAAGAAGGCAAAGGAGCAATCGTCTACCTTATACAAGAAGGTCGTGGTATCGGTCTTATGAACAAGATTGCTGCATACAAACTTCAGGAGGAAGGTGATGATACTGTTGATGCAAATATTCATCTCGGTTTCGACCCAGATCTTCGTGATTACGGAGTTGGTGCTCAGATACTTCGAGAATTGGGTGTCAGCAAGATGCGACTTCTTACAAATAACCCAACCAAGCGTGTCGGACTTGAAGGTTACGGTCTTGAAATCGTGGAGAATGTGCCTATCGAAACTACTCCTAATATCTATAACGAACGCTACCTCCGCACAAAGAAGGAGCGTATGGGACATACACTCAATATGGCCCCCTAACCCCCAAAGGGGGCATCCATCCGGTTTGACTGGATTGGAGCAATAATGAAATAAACAAATAATAATATATAGGTCATCCTCCCTCCACCTAACCGGATGGCCGCCCCCTTTGGGGGTCGGGGGGCTTCCTTATGGAAAATCTTTCTGATCGTCTTAACAGACTTTCTCCTTNNACATCAAGGCTGCTGCTATCAAGGCGGTTGAGGACAACTGGAGCCGTTATAGTCCAGTACCTGGTTACCCAGAACTTAAGAACGCAATCGTAAACAAACTCAAGAACGAGAATGGTCTTGACTATAAGCCATCACAGATTCTTTGTTCTAATGGTGCTAAGCAGTCTGTTTGTAATGCTATCATGGCTCTCGTAAATGCTGGTGATGAGGTGATTATCCCTGCTCCTTACTGGGTGTCTTACCCACAGATGGTGCTTCTTGCAGAAGGTACTCCTGTATTCGTAGAGGCTAAGATTGAGGCAGACTTCAAGATTACTCCAGAGCAGCTTGAGGCAACTATCACAGACAAGACTCGTGCTCTTATCCTTTGTTCTCCATCAAACCCAACAGGTTCTGTATATTCAAAGGAAGAACTCGAAGGATTGAAGAACGTGCTTCTCAAGTACCCACGCGTTATCGTTATCGCTGATGAAATCTATGAGCACATCAACTATGTAGGTGCTCACGCTTCAATGGCATCATTTGATGATATCAAGGATCGTGTAGTTATCATCAACGGTGTATCAAAGGCTTATGCAATGACTGGATGGCGTATTGGTTTCATCGCTGCTCCAGAATGGATCGTAAAGGGATGCAACAAACTTCAGGGTCAGTACACTTCAGGTCCATGTTCTGTATCTCAGAAGGCTGCAGAAGCTGCATTTGCTGGTGACCAGCAGTGTGTGGAAGATATGCGTCTTGCATTTGAGCGCAGAAAGAACCTTATCGTTAAGCTCGCAAAGGAAATTCCTGGTCTTGAGGTTAACGATCCTCAGGGTGCTTTCTATCTCTTCCCTAAGTGCTCAAGTTTCTTCGGAAAGAAGGATGGTGATCGTGTAATCAACAACTCTACCGACCTTGCTATGTATCTCCTCGAAGTTGGTCATGTGGCTACTGTAGGTGGTGATGCTTTCGGTTCTCCAGAATGCTTCCGTATGAGCTACGCTACAAGCGATGAAAATATTGTTGAGGCAATGAAGAGAATTAAGGAAACTTTGGCAAAGTTGAAATAAAAGACCCTCCCCCTGCCCTCCCTAGAGGGAGGGAGAGGTTACTGAGATAAACATGATAAAGCCAGATAGCATTGACTACTATCTGGCTTTATTTATTTTGTATAATGCAACTTGGAATCCATACCAAGTTTATCATAGATTCTTCTCCCTCCCTATAGGGAGGGCAGGGGGAGGGTCTTCTTTTTTTTATCCGTAAATAATCTTTCCATTCTCATCCGTATTCTCCTCAATGAAGCTCTTCTCATACTGAGTCATACCGCGGAGGGACATACCCATGTTTGAGAAACCACCATCGTGGAAGAGAGTCTGCATTGTAACCTTCTTTGTGAGGTCGGAGAACATGACAATACAGTAGTCTGCACATTCATCTGCACTTGCATTACCGAGTGGAGACATACGATCAGAGAAATCGAAGAGACCATCGAAGCCCTTGATTGCGCTACCTGCTGTAGTCATTGTTGGAGATTGAGAGATTGTATTGACACGAACACCCTTTTCACGACCATAAATATAACCAAATGAACGAGCAATGCTCTCGAGGAGAGATTTTGCATCTGCCATATCGTTGTAACCGAAGAATGTGCGGTGTGAAGCAACGTAAGTGAGTGCAAGAACCGAAGCATTCTCGTTGAGAGCGTCCATCTTCTTTGCTACCTGAAGCATCTTGTGGAAAGAAATTGCACTGATATCGAGAGTCTTACCAAGAAGAGAATAGTCGAGATCATCGTATGTACGCTTCTTACGCATATTTGCAGACATAGCACATGAGTGGAGCACAAAATCAATCTTACCACCAAGTGCCTTCTGCGATTCGGAGAAGAGCATTTCGAGGTCGTCCACACTTGTAGCATCAGCAGCAATAACTGTTGCGTTAGTCTTTTCTGCGAGTTCGGAAATTGTACCCATACGACAAGCAACTGCTGTGTTAGTGAGTACAATCTGTGCACCTTCTTCAACGGCACGTTCTGCTACCTTCCATGCGATAGACTGGTCGTTGAGTGCACCGAAAATAATACCTTTCTTGCCTTTTAATAAGTTGTATCCCATAATCTTTTTACCAATATTTTGCCTCAAAAAGAAGAGGCTGTTATTACTTCGTTTGTTAGTTTTATCTTGAAAATCGGCTGCAAAGGTACGACTTTTCTTGTCAATTACAAAGATTTTTGTCATTTTATTGCTCTTTGTGCGCGCGTGTATCATATATTTTTTGTACCTTTGCACGCTATTAGCGATGTGTTAATCAGTGAAATAATAAATAATCATTAAAATATACAAAGTTTTTTATGGAAAGAAAAGTTGCATTAATCACAGGTATTACTGGTCAGGACGGTAGCTACCTCGCAGAGTTCCTTCTTGAGAAGGGTTATCAGGTTCATGGTATCATTCGTCGTTCTTCTGTCGACTTCCGCGAGCGTATTGCTCATCTTGAGGGTCAGCCTAACTTCCACCTCCACTATGGTGACATGGGCGACTCAATGGGTATGCTTCAGGTAGTTCAGAAGGTTCAGCCAACTGAAATCTATAACCTCGCTGCTCAGAGCCACGTTCAGGTTTCGTTCGATGCTCCAGAATTCACTGCTGATGTTGATGCAGTTGGTGTGCTTCGTGTACTCGAGGCAGTTCGTATTTGTGGTCTCACTGAGACTTGCCGCGTTTATCAGGCTTCTACTTCTGAGCTTTATGGTAAGGTTGAGGAAGTTCCACAGAACGAAAACACTCCATTCCACCCATATTCTCCATACGCAGTTGCTAAGCTCTATGGTTTCTGGATTGTTAAGGAATATCGTGAGGCTTACAATATGTTCTGCTGCTCTGGTATCCTCTTCAACCATGAGTCAGAGCGTCGTGGTGAGACATTCGTAACTCGTAAGATTACTCTCGCTGCAGCTCGTATTGCTCAGGGTATTCAGGACAAGCTCCTTCTCGGTAACCTTTCTTCACTTCGTGACTGGGGTTATGCAAAGGACTATGTTGAGTGTATGTGGCTCATCCTCCAGAACAAGCAGCCAGAAGACTTCGTAATCGCTACAGGTGTTCAGCACTCAGTTCGCGAATTCGCTTACTACGCATTCAAGCATGCTGGTATCGAACTCGAATTCAAGGGTGAAGGTATGGACGAAGTTGGTGTTTGTGTTGCTGTTAGCGGTAATGCTTCTCCTGAACTCGTTGGTAAGACTCTCGTTGCTGTAAGCGAAGACTTCTATCGTCCAACAGATGTTGTAAACCTCTGGGGTGATCCTACTAAGGCTAAGGCTAAGCTCGGTTGGGATCCATCAAAGACTTCATTCGAAGAACTCGTGAAGATCATGGTTGACCACGATATGGCTAAGGTTGCTGCTGATGGTGCTGCTGCTAAGGTGAGAACTAACTTGGCTGAGTATTTGGAGAAGGGTATTGTTAAGTAAATAAAGTTTCACACCCTGGATGATTCTTTAGTGAATAGTGAATAACGAATAATACCTTAAATACTTAAAATACTCGGAGGATCGAGTGCGTTGTGCAGAAAGTATTATTCACTTAAAGTATTATTCACTATTCACTATTCATAAAATCAATATTTCACAAAGGTGGAAAACTTCAATTATTGATAATTGTAAAAATGTCATTAGATAAGAATTCTAAAATATTTGTAGCAGGTCACCACGGTCTCGTGGGATCTGCTATTTGGAATAACTTGAAGGCTCGCGGTTATGAGAATCTTGTTGGTAAGAGTCACTCAGAACTCGACCTTCTTGACCCAGTTGCTGTAAAGAAGTTCTTCGATGATGAACAGCCAGATGCAGTTGTGCTTGCTGCTGCCCATGTAGGTGGTATCATGGCAAACCTCCAGTATCGTGCAGACTTCATCTATCAGAACCTCCAGATTCAGCAGAATGTGATTGGTGAGGCTTGGAAGCATGGTGTGAAGAAGTTGCTCTTCCTCGGTTCCACTTGTATCTACCCAGGTGAGGCTCCACAACCAATGCCAGAGGATTGCCTCCTTACAAGTCCACTTGAATACACTAACGAACCATACGCTATCGCTAAGATTGCTGGTCTCAAGATGTGTGAATCATTCAACCTTCAGTATGGCACAAATTACATCGCAGTTATGCCTACTAACCTCTATGGACCAAATGATAACTTCCACCTTGAGAATAGTCATGTGCTCCCTGCAATGATCCGTAAGATTTATCTTGCAAAGTGCTTGAACGAAGGTGATTGGGATGCAGTGCGCAAGGATCTCGGTCTTCGTCCTGTCAGCATGAAGGTTCCAAAGATGGTGGATGGTCAGGGTGCTCCTGATTCTGCAGAAGCTAAGGCTTTCCAGACTATCATGGCTACTGCTATGAGCGATGAATACACTATCCTTCAGGTACTTCGCCACTATGGAATCACTCCTGAGGCAGTAACTCTTTGGGGAACTGGTTCTCCAATGCGTGAGTTCCTTTGGAGCGAAGAAATGGCTGACGCTTCAGTATATTGCCTTCTTAATGTTGACTTCCAGGATATTCTCGATAACCAGGAGTTCGTGAACAACCGCGATGGTATCAAGGAAGTTCGCAACTGCCACATCAATGTTGGTACTGGTAAGGAAATATCTATCAAGGAAGTTGCTGAGAAGATTATGGCTGAGATTGGTTTCAAGGGCGAACTCCGTTGGGATAGCACTAAGCCAGATGGAACTCTCAAGAAGCTTACTGATGTTAGCAAGCTCCATCGTCTCGGTTGGCATCATACCATCGAAATCGAAGATGGTATCCACAAACTCTACGAATGGTACTTGCAGGGAATCTGCATCAACCACAAAAACTAATTACCTCTTTTACGCTTTCAAAGAAAGAATTGGAAAACGAATACATTATCCAAGCAGAGCACATCACAAAAGCTTTTGACGAAAAGGTAGTGCTTAAAGATGTGAGTCTTAATATCCGGAAGGGCGAGTTTGTCACAATACTCGGCCCTTCCGGTTGTGGTAAAACGACCTTGCTTCGTATGATTGGAGGCTTTGAAACTCCTACCAAGGGAAGAATCCTTCTTGATGGTAAGGATGTGACAAGCATCCCTCCTTACAAGCGTCCTTTGAACACAGTGTTCCAGCGTTATGCTCTCTTTCCTCATCTCAATGTATATGAGAATGTGGCATTTGGACTCCAACTCAAGAATGTGAAGGAAGATGAAATGGATCAGCGAGTTATGGATGCACTTCACATGGTGGGACTTGATGACTTCGAAGAGCGTAATGTCAACCGTCTTTCGGGTGGACAGCAGCAACGTGTTGCTATTGCTCGTGCTATTGTCAACAAGCCTGAGGTGCTTCTTCTCGACGAACCTCTCTCTGCTCTTGATATGAAGCTTCGCAAGGAAATGCAGCTCGAACTCATGCGAATGCATAAGGAACTCGGAATCACTTTCATCTTCGTGACTCACGATCAGGAAGAGGCACTTACTATGTCTGACACAGTTGTGGTTATGAACGAAGGTGTTATCCAGCAACAAGGTTCGCCAAAGCATATCTACGATGAACCAGTCAATCCTTTCGTTGCAGACTTCATCGGTGAGAGCAATATCATTGATGGTGTGATGAAGGAGGATTACCTTGTTCAGTTGTTTGGTCGTGATGTGAAGTGTACCGATAAGGGCTTTGCACCAAATGCAGAGGTTCAGGTTGTCATTCGCCCCGAAGATGTAACTCTTATAAATGAAGGGGAGACCCAAAGCAACCAGGAACTCATCGAGTTTTCTCAAGGCAAGGTGAACAGTTGCGTGTTCAAGGGAGTTCATTATGAGATGTTCGTTGACACAAAAGACGGTTATGAACTACAAGTTCAGGACTACCTCCCAAAAGAGATTGGTTCGGAGGTTAGCGCTTGGATAAAACCGTTTGATATTCACGTAATACCAGAGAAATAATTATGGAGTTTCTCTTAGCACTATTTGGTAAGCGTAAAGCTTGGGCATGGCCTTATGCTGTGTTTATGACAATATTTGTGGTACTCCCACTTGTTATGGTGGTGTACTACTCATTTGTTGATGCCAATGGTTTCACACTACGTTATTTCCATAAGTTTTTTCTTGCAAACGACAGCATAAACACATTCATCTACAGTATTGGTGTTGCGATGATAACAACACTCGTCTGTGCTCTTGTCGGATATCCTTGTGCTTATTTTATGGCAAACAAGGAGTTCGGTGCTCCAAAAGTGATGGCAATGTTGTTTATCCTACCTATGTGGATAAATATCTTGTTGCGTACACTTGCTACAGTTGCCCTTTTCGACTTCATGAAACTTGAACTGGATGAAGGCGCACTTATCTTCGGTATGGTGTACAACTTCTTGCCGTTCATGATTTATCCTATTTACAACACCCTCCAGAAGATGGATCCTGCACTCACAGAAGCTGCAAAGGATCTCGGCGCAACACCTTATCGAGTGTTCAAGGATGTTGTGTTCCCTCTCTCGTTACCAGGACTTTACAGCGGAGTCGTTATGGTGTTCATGCCTACGATTTCCACTTTCGCTGTGGCTGAACTCTTGACAATGAATAATGTCAAGCTCTTTGGTTCTATTATTCAGGAGAATATCAATGCGGGACTTCTCAACTATGGTTCGGCACTTTCTCTTATTCTGCTCGTGATTATTGGTTTAACAAGTTTCTTAGGAGATGATGAGTGATGAAGAAAGTACTTGCTAACATATATCTATGGGTTGTAATCGCTGTGCTCTATGCACCGATACTCATCATCCTTATCTTCAGTTTCACAGAGGCTAAGGTGCTTGGTTCGTGGAATGGATTTTCATTGAACCTCTATGCAAATCTCTTTAAGGGCGAGGCTGGTCCATCGCTCAATTCTGCTATCATCAACACATTGCTTATTGCTGTGGTTAGTGCATCGGTAAGTACTGTTCTTGGTTCGGTAGCGGCAATCGGAATACATAACATGAAGCGTCGTCAAAGAAAGGTGATGACTTTCGTGAACTCAATCCCTATGATTAATCCTGATATCATTACAGGTATCTCGATATTCCTCCTGTTCGTGTTCTTGGGCATATCAAGAGGATTGGGCACTATCATCTGTGCTCACATTGCATTCTGTACTCCATACGTTGTGCTGAGTGTTATGCCACGACTCATGAAGATGAATCCAAACCTATACGAAGCGGCACTCGACCTTGGTGCAACTCCTTTCTATGCATTGCGTAAGGTGATGTTCCCCGAACTTCGTCCAGGTATGCTTTCTGGTTTTATTCTTTCGCTCACATTGAGTATTGATGATTTCGCCGTTACCTTATTTAATAAAGGTAGTGGTGGTATTGATACTCTCTCAACATATATTTATGCAGATGCTCGAAAGGGTGGTTTGACTCCTGAGTTGCGTCCGCTTTTCTCTATCATCTTCATAACAATTCTTTTGCTTCTTGTGGTTTACAACTATCGTACATCTAAGCAGACAAAGAAAGGAGGGGAAGAAAAATGAAAGACCAAAAGATGATTATCACACGACTTGCAGTCTTTGTGCTTGTCCTTATTTCTCACTTTTCACTTTTCTCTCTTCAATCTTACGCTCAGACCGATCGCTCTAAGATTCTGAAGGTTTACAACTGGGCAGACTACCTTGATATGGACCTCATCGAAGAGTTTGAGAGTTGGTATAAGGAGCAGACTGGTGAAGAAGTAAAGATTGTTTACCAGACTTTTGATATCAATGAGAACATGCTCACTGAGATTGAGGTGGGACATGAGGACTATGATGTGGTTTGTCCTTCGGAATACATCATTGAGCGAATGCTTAAGCGCAATCTCTTGCAGAAGATAAATACATCATATTTTGAAAAGACAAGCACTCCTAATTGGCTTAACAACGTAAGTCCTTGGGCAGAAGGAATGTTCCAAAAGATGGCACCGAAAGCCCCCCAGCCCCCATCATCGCGAAGCGCTTTCGAGCGTAGTTCGAGAAAGAACGGGGAGAGCCATCCGGATGGTGAACTCCGTGTGAAGGATTATGCAGTTGGATATATGTGGGGAACTACAGGTTTCCTTTATAATCGTAAGTTCGTTAAGGATGAGGAGGTGCAGTCGTGGGCAGCGCTTCATAATCCTCGTTTCGAGAAGCAGATATATGTTAAGGATGCTTTCCGTGATGTATATTCAGTTCTTATCAGTTTTGCACGAATGGATGATATCGAGAGCGGAAAGGTGCAGCGTCAGGACTTGGCAGTTAATCTCTCCGATTCAAATATCTATGCAGTAGAGGATGTGCTTCTTCGTGCAAAGCCACAGATTGCAGGTTGGGAAGCCGACTTCGGTAAGGAACGAATGTGCCAAGGTAAGGTTTGGCTCAATCTCACTTGGAGCGGTGATGCTCAATGGGCGATAGATGAAGAGGAAGAAGGTGTTGACCTTGCTTATGTTGTTCCAAAAGAGGGTAGTAATGCGTGGTTTGATGGTTGGGTAATTCCAATATATGCAAAGAACACAAAGGCAGCTTCTTACTGGATTAACTTCATGTGTAATGAGGAGAATGCGGTTCGAAATATGGAAGAAACTGGTTATGTCTCTGTAATTGCAACTCCTTATGTACTCGAAAATATGGAAGACGAGGAGTGCGACTATATTGATGCGAGCTATTTCTTCGGTCCAGAAGCAAAGCATGTCCAGCTTAACCATGTTTATTATCCAGACTTGAGTGTTATCAACCGTTGTGTGTTGATGCATGATACAGCCGACCGCAATGAGGCGATGCTCGAGATGTGGAGTCGTGTGAAGGGTAATAATCTTAATTGGAAGATGATGACTTTTGTTGTGGGTGTCATCGCAGTTGGTACTTTCATCTATTTTTATGGAAAGTATAAGAGGATGCGTCGCCGTCGTCGTCGCAAGGCTCGTTTGGAGAAATTGAGAAACTAATCATTTTAATACCTTATATATTATGAACAAACTATTTATGAAAACCATTTCAGCGCTTTGCCTTTTTGCTCTGTTCATGCTTAATGGCATAGTAGCTAATGCACAAGTGTATGATATCGTTCCTCTCCCTAAGAGTGTGAACATGTTGAAGGGGGAATTGACTCTTTCTGAGAATACGATTATTACTTGTCAACGTGATAACGCTGATATGCTTCGTAATGCTCAGTTCCTTGCTCAGTATATTTACCAACAGACTGGTTGGCCTTGGGCTGTTGCAGAAAGGGCAAATAAGGATGTTGTCAGCCTTACTCTTGACAAGAAAATTGCTTCGGATGACGATTATCGCATAACAATCACAACCAAAGGCATTAACATTGCGGGAAAAACTCCTGCGGGTGTGTTCTATGGCATTCAGGCATTTCGCAAGATAATCGGTGCAGACGCTAACAAAACGCTTCCTTGTGCCGTAATCAACGACTCACCTCGTTTCCCTTACAGAGGTGTACATCTCGATTGTTCACGACATTTCTTCCCAATCTCTTTTGTGAAGAAATACATTGATATTCTTGCTCTTCACGGAATAAACAAGTTCCATTGGCATCTTACAGACGACCAAGGATGGAGATTTGAAGTGAAGCGTTATCCCGCACTCACCACTAAGGGCGCAAATCGTGACCAAACGGTCATCGGACACAACTCACCTGTTTATGACGCAACTCCTTACGGTGGATATTATA
>DCIW01000147.1 GCA_002317225.1 Prevotellaceae bacterium UBA1716
TTGTAGGCAAGGAAGAAGTTCTTCCAAAAGATATCGTTTGGCATTTCATCGGACATTTGCAGACTAACAAGGTCAAGTACATAGCACCATTTATATCTCTCATTCATGCAGTGGATACGATGAAACTGCTGAAGGAGATTGATAAACAAGCTGCTAAGGTTGGTCGCACTATCAATTGCCTCCTTCAAATGCATATTGCTCAAGAAGAGACTAAGTTCGGTTTCACTCCAGATGAACTTCGCACTATGCTTGCAGAAGGCGAATGGAAGGAGATGAAGAATGTTCAGATTGCAGGTCTTATGTGCATGGCTACCAATACTGATGACGAAGAACAGATAAAAGGCGAGTTTCATCTTGCCCGTACAATATTTGACTCGGTAAAGTCTGAGTACTTTGCTGAGGATAAGAACTTTAAGGAATTGTCGATGGGTATGAGCGGCGACTATTTGCTTGCAATAGAAGAGGGTAGTACACTTGTACGAGTTGGCAGTAAGATATTTGGCAATAGGGTCTATCTATAGGACCCTAAGCCTTTGTCTCAAGAACCTATGTTAATATAATGAAATACGATAAACACAAATAACTAAGAATTATTACTATGGAACAAATTAAAGATGTGGCACGAGAAATATGTGCTGCCTACAATGTAAAACTATCTCCTGAAGGATTATCAAACTTCGCAAGTATCCTTCAACCACAAAAACTTTTACGAGGAAAGACTCCTTTCCCAAAGGGAGAAGTGTGCCCTTGTATGTATTATGTGAAGCGTGGACTTGTGCTCCAGCATTATGAAAAGAATGGAATGGATGTTGTTGAACATATCTCGCATGAGGGCGATATGGTCATCTGTATCGAAAGTTATTTCATGCAAGAACCTTCATATCTTGAGGTTCATACTCTCGAACCAAGCACTCTCTACGGCATTCCTTATAAAGAAATGATGGAATTGGCACGAACATCATTCGAGATTTGTCAGTTTATCTTTGCCATCCAACAGCGTTCGCTTATTATCTCGCAGCGTAAGGCAGATATGCTTCGCTTTGAGACTGCAAAACAGCGATATGTGCGTACCGTAAAAGAAAATCCGGAACTTGTTCGTCGTTCTCCGCTTCATTATGTGGCTTCATTGCTTCAGATGAAACCTGAAACTTTGAGTCGTGTAAGAACTCAAGTGATGGAAGAAGGGTTGTAAGGAAGAAAAAAATAAAAAAATAAATTTTGTCTTAGTTACAATCTGTATAATCATAACACAAATAATTATTATTCTACAAACTCATAGCAACCAGCATCGGGGTGATCAGTTTTTCTGATTACTCCGTTTTTGTCTTTCTTATAGTTCTTGGAATAAGTAGGGTTGCCAATATTGCGTGCACGAGAAAGTGTATCGAGACGGAAGTTGTAAATAAAATTATCATTATCAATGTTTCTGAAATTTGTTGCACCACAAGTGATTGAATCCTTATGTTCTATGGCACAATCAACAAAGAGATTTGATGCACCTGTAGTGTCTGTTCGAACAAGACAGTTGTTGAACTGTACATTGAATGCAATATTATCAGATTCCTCTCCATTCTCATTTACATAACGAGTTCCCATGATCTCATCTTCTGATTGTCCTGTGATGATGCTATTGTTGAATGTAAGTTTATTGAGAGGATAAGCATAATCTTCATCAACATTTGTGAACCAAAGTGCACAGCCGCTATCGCTTGACCAAGGATAGAACTGGGCAATAGTAGTATGCGTGAACTGGTAAGTACCACCAAACAACTGCACACATACTGTTCCCGCATTTGAGAATTGTGAGTTCGACACGTTGATTTTATTGCAAACCGAAGTAAGGCAATAGTTCTGCATGTTATGGATCGAACTATTTCGGATAGAGAGTTTCTGTTCGTCCTCACCCGAATAAACACATTCGATGCCGAAGTTGGCACCATGCATATCAACATAAGATAGCTCATTATCAACACTTTCGCTGAAGAACACTACACCTTCCCATTGTCCGTCGAGGCGGTCGTAGGGTAGATACCAAAACATCTTGTCTGTTCTGTCGCCTCGCATGGTAATAGGCTTGTCAAGTGTTCCGATTGCTTCTAAAGTGCCGTGTACATCGAGTTCTGCTCCCGAATGGAAACAGAGTGTAGTACCTGGTGCGAGAGTTAATGTCACGTTTTCCTTTACAACAAGACTATCATAAATGACGTAAGGCTTTGCAGATGAAAGTGTTGTATCCTTATCCAATACAACATCTTTCATTATGATAACGTCCTGTCCGAATGCTTCAAGAATGACTTTATGGCGTTTACCATTCTCTTGTGTGAACATGATTGAGTCCTTGACAAGTATAGGAGAGTCTTCATCTTGTGGATTGGCAGTGATTTCAACAAATATGAAGATACTATCTTCCTTCAATATGTTTATGTTCGAGAATTGAGTTCCGTATTGGCCATCAACATTTATGCGGAAACCATTTTTGCCTCCACTTGCAAGTCTAATGTCTGTAAGTTTCACACCCTTATCATTTCGGTTATAGACCTGAAAGTTTTTAGTGCTTGAACCAATAGTTGAGAATACGGTATCAAACGCAATTGTATCTTTTGAGAAAGAAATCAATGCGTTTGAATCAACCGTGAATTGCTCTTCGTCGCTACAACTGAACAGGAACATAAATGCTCCTATTAATAATATATAAGGTGTAATCTTCTTCATAAACATAAAAAAGGGGTAAATAACCGCCTATACATTTATAAACGAATTATTTACCCTTTTATTGTGTCACCACTCCTATATTGTCTACCCAAGTTGCTTAATGTAAACAATATTCTTATCCTTTGGGGAAGGAATGGAGGAGTTTTTATTATTTGCTCAACATCTCATGCATGTTTGCAGCAGCCTTACGACCGTCACCCATAGCGAGGATAACTGTAGCACCACCACGAACGATATCACCACCAGCAAAGATTGTTGGGATTGATGACTGCATGTTATCGTTAACGGCAATAGTGTTCTTGCGACCAAGTTCGAGACCCTTGATAGAAGTAGGAACGAGTGGGTTTGGAGAAACACCAACTGCCACGATAACCTGATCACAATCGATTGTGATACGCTTACCTGTATCTACAGGACTGCGACGGCCTGAAGCATCTGGTTCACCAAGTTCCATAACAGCGAGAACTGCCTGCTTTACTGCACCATTCTCATCTGCGAGATACTCAACTGGGTTGTGAAGAGTCATGAAGTTGATACCTTCTTCCTTAGCATGCTTAACTTCCTCAGCACGAGCAGGGAGCTCTGCATCCGAACGACGATAAACGAGAGTTACGTTTGCACCAAGACGCTTTGCTGTACGAACAGAGTCCATAGCAGTATTACCACCACCGACTACCATAACGTTCTTGCCAAGGTTCATAGGTGTGTCAGTCTTAGGATTTGAAGCATCCATGAGGTTCACACGAGTAAGGTACTCGTTTGAAGACATGATATTGATGAAGTTTTCACCTGGAATGTTCATAAAGTTTGGAAGACCAGCACCTGATGCAACAAAGATACCCTTGAAACCTTCAGCCTCGAGTTCTGCAACAGAGATAGACTTACCAACGATAACGTCTGTCTGGAAGTGAACGCCCATCTTGCGGAGGTTCTCAATTTCAACGTCAACGATAGCGTTTGGAAGACGGAATTCAGGAATACCATACTTGAGCACACCACCGATTTCGTGAAGTGCCTCGAATACGAATACTTCGTAACCCTTCTTAATCATATCGCCTGCGAATGAAAGACCAGCAGGACCTGAACCTACGACTGCTACCTTGATTCCGTTAGAAGGTGCAACCTCAGGGAGAGACATCTGACCAGACTGACGCTCATAGTCAGCAGCGAAACGCTCGAGATAACCGATAGCAACTGCTGGTTCGTTCATCTTGAGGTGGATACACTTGCTTTCGCACTGCTTCTCCTGTGGACAAACACGACCACAAACTGCAGGGAGTGCTGAAGTGTTCTTAAGAACCTTTGCTGCAGCGAGGAACTGTCCACGCTCAATGTTCTTGATGAATGAAGGGATATTGATATTTACAGGACAACCCTCTACACATGAAGGATTTGCACAGTCGAGACAACGCTTAGCCTCAGTCATAGCCATCTCCTTAGTAAGACCCTTGTTAACTTCCTCAAGACGAGTAGTTGCACGATATACTGGGTCGAGTTCTGGCATCTTGACACGCTCAATCTGAGTACGCTCCTTTGGCTTCATCGACTTGCGAAGTTCGTCACGCCATTCAGCCTTGCGATCAGTAAGGATTTCGATAGTGTCGTTTGTTGGATCATCATCCATAACAACATCAGTAGTCTCATTGAGTACAACATCTTCATCTGCATAGCAGTGAGCCTCAAGCTGTTCCATCTCTTCCTTCTCTGCTGCCTTGAATGTACCCATACGCTTGAACATTTCGTCCCAGTCAACGAGTGCACCATCAAATTCAGGACCATCGATGCAGACGAACTTAGTCTTTCCACCGATTGTGAGACGACAAGCACCACACATACCTGTACCATCGACCATGATAGTATTGAGCGAAACATCAGTTGAAATGCCATACTTCTGAGTCATGAGGCAAGAGAACTTCATCATGATTGGAGGACCAATAGCAAATGCCTTGTCGATGTGCTCCTGCTGGCAGAACTTCTCGATACCTACAGTCACAACACCCTTTTCACCCTTTGAACCGTCATCTGTCATGATGATTACCTCGTCTGAAGACTCACGAATTTCATCTTCCATAATAACGAGTTCGGCAGTACGGCCAGCAATTACAGAAAGTACGCGGTTGCCTGCAGCCTTGAGACCACGGATGATAGGGAGCATTGGAGCAGCACCGAGACCACCACAAGCACAGATAACTGTACCGAAGTTCTCGATGTGTGTAGGGTTACCGAGTGGACCTACTACGTCTGCAATCTCTTCGCCCTCATTCTTCATGCAGAGCTTAGTTGATGACATACCCACCATCTGGATGACGAGTGTGATTGTGCCTGCCTCAATGTTTGCATCTGCAATTGTGAGTGGCATACGCTCTGAGTGCTTATCCACGCGGACGATAACGAAGTTACCTGGCTTGCGGCTCTTTGCGATCAATGGAGCCTCAATCTCAAGACAGAAAACCTTCTCAGAGAATTGTTGTTTCTTTACAATCTTGTACATAAAAATACTTATTGGTTTGTTGGTTGTATTTTGTATTTTAGAATTACGTTTTTACCTATGACTCGAATTAGTCAATATACTCAAATCCTGTGAATGGAATCAATGCCTGTGGCATGCGTATACCCTTCTCAGTCTGGAAGTTTTCGAGGATTGAAGCGACTATACGTGGAAGTGCGAGTGCTGAACCATTGAGAGTGTGGCAAAGCTGTACTTTCTTGTCAGCATTACGATAGCGGCACTTGAGACGGTTTGCCTGATATGTATCGAAGTTAGAAACAGAAGAAACTTCAAGCCAACGGCCCTGAGCTTCTGAATATACTTCAAAGTCGTAACAGATAGCAGAAGTGAAACTCTGGTCACCACCGCAAAGACGGAGAATACGATATGGGAGTTCAAGTTTCTGAAGAAGTCCTTCTACGTGAGCAAGCATCTCCTTGTGGCTTTCTGCTGAATGCTCTGGAGTGTCAATACGAACAATCTCAATCTTTGAGAACTCGTGAAGACGGTTAAGACCACGAACGTCCTTTCCATAAGAACCTGCCTCACGACGGAAACACTGAGTGTAAGCACAATTCTTGATTGGCAACTGCTTCTCATCAAGAATTACATCACGATAAATGTTTGTTACTGGAACTTCAGCAGTAGGGATGAGATAGAGGTCGTCAATCTCACAATGGTACATCTGGCCTTCCTTGTCAGGAAGCTGACCAGTACCATAACCTGAAGCTGCGTTAACTACTGTAGGAGGCATGATTTCTGTATAGCCAGCCTTGTTTGCCTCAGAGAGGAAGAAGTTGATGAGGGCACGCTGAAGTTGTGCACCCTTACCAGTATATACTGGGAAACCAGCACCTGTAATCTTAACGCCAAGGTCGAAGTCGATGAGATTGTACTTCTTGGCAAGTTCCCAGTGAGGAAGCTTAGCCTCATCGTTAGCAGGATTGCAGTCCCAATTGCCAACTGTATCCTTACCTTCAACACACTCCTTAAGATTAGACTTAACTACCCAGTTGTCCTCGGCACAATGACCTTCAGGAACTTCATCGTAAGGAATGTTAGGGATAGTGCAGAGGTGGGCAGTAATTGCCTTTTCTGCCTCAACCTTCTTCTGCTCGAGTTCTGCAGCAACAGCCTTAAGTTTTGCAACTTCTGCCTTTGCAGCTTCTGCAGCTTCCTTCTGACCAGCCTTCATGAGTTTGCCGATTTCAGTAGCATACTTCTTGCTTTCTGCAAGAGTGGCATCGAGTTGAGTCTGAGCATCACGACGTGTCTTATCGATAGTCATAGCCTTCTCAACTGCTTCCTTGGCACCCTTGAAGCATTTCTTCTCAAGACCGGCAATTACACGGTCGGTCTCTTCAGTGATTTGTTTAATTGTAAGCATTGTATTATAATCTTTTTACTTTAATTATCATTTTATATTACGCATGTACGCGTAAAACGGCTACAAAGTTAAACAAATTTTATGACATACACCTTATATTATAATAAAAAAGAAAGAACAAAGCCGAAACTTTGTCCATTTTGCTATATAATTGCTCTCGACAATTACCCAAATCGTCCTATGATCTTGTCCATAACCCAATTGACCGGCGTAGCAGAAATGCTGTCGCAATCGCATTCGCCCTTACCTTGCAAATACTCAACCACCTTTTTGATTAATGGTAATTGTACATGCTTCGGGTTAGGAATGTCGAAATATTCGATACCCGCCTCAGTATAAAGTTTAATTGGTTTGTAGTCAAACACAGAAAAGGTTATTGTACCTTTTGTTCCGACAATCAAGATTCTGTCTTTTCGTGCTGCTTCATGAGCAACAAAACACCAACTTGCCGATCCTTGAAGACCAGAGTGGAAACGATAAACAGCATTGAAGGTATCATCCACTTGATATAGTCCTCCACGATTGCAACAATAACCTTCAGCCTCAATGATGTCACCAAACATATACTGAAGCATATCGAGCTGATGCGAAGCAAGGTCGTAGAAGTATCCTCCGCCTCCCGCAACTTCAGGTTGAAGTCGCCAAGGCATATCCTTGCTACTATTATAATCAAGTTCGCGAGGAGGCACATGAAACTGTATCTGAACAGTCAGAAGTTTGCCTATATTTCCACTATAAGCAAGTTCTTTAACCTTTTGGAAATATGGGAGATATCGTCTATAATATGCAACAAAACAAGGCACATCGGTGAGTTGGCTGATACGATTGACACGAAGGCATTCGTTGTAATTACTTGCAAGTGGTTTCTCTACATAACAAGGTTTGCCCGCACGCATCGACATGATGGCATAAGTGGAGTGAGAGGATGGGGGAGTGGCGATATAAATTGCATTTACGTCAGGGTCGTTTACAAGCGACTGAGGATCGGTATAATACTTTTTTATATTATGACGCTGGGCATACGAACGTGCTTTCTCTTCATCACGACTCATCACAGCAACCACTTCCGAGCCCTCAATGAGTTCGAACGCAGGACCCGACTTGGTCTCAGTGACCTCACCACAGCCAATAAAGCCCCATTTTACGGTTTCTAAACGTTTCATTATGTTGAATTTTCTTAAATGAGTGTTACTCATTTGCAAAAGTACATCTTTTTTCCTATCTTTGCAAATTATTACAATAAAATTATAACATTTATTCAACTACAATGGATAATCAGAAAGAAAATCAGCTGTCAGAGTCATTCTACAAGTATCGTAGCGTGACAAAGAGTCTTTCAGCTGCAATCAGTTTTCTTACCGACAACTTTCTTCAGATAGTAAAGCTGTCATTACCATACGCACTCGCCTTCGCTGCAATTCAGGCAGCATTGGTTTATATCGCTTCGGATTCAGTATTAATAGAAGTGCTAATGGGTAATGAAGGTGCTTCGAGCATTTCTCTTACAACACTCGGTATCGTATTGGTATTATTGCTGTTATTGCTATTTGGAGTCCTTTGTTTGTTCAACGGACTTATATACCGACTCATACATATTTATTCGCATGATGTGCCATTGAAGAAGTATACATTAAAGGCAATATGGAAGTCATCGCTCAAGTACGCTTGGAAGGCATTCTTGTTCTTTATGATCATGTTTGCCTTTGCGATCGTTGCGAGTCTGTTAATTGCTGCACCATTCTTAATTCCTGGTGAAGGCATAGTATTAATGACCATCAAGATTGCCATTTCGATGATTCTTATAATAGCAGCCATTGTTTTGTCACTTCCACTTGGCATTTCGATGCCTGCAGTATTCTTGGAAAAAGGCAAGATTCTCCGCAACGTAATCTATGGATATAAGAAAGGACTGAAGATTTGGGGCAAAGTGTTCTGTATGAATCTTCTCGTGAGCATACTCGAATTCTTCCTTATGTTCGTACTTGCAATGCCTTGTCTTGCAATGATAAGTAGTCATCATGCGGCAACAATGTCAATGCTCAATGGTGATACAGTAAACATACCATCGACATTCAGTTTCTGGTTGATAGTGATAGTCTTTTTGACTTACTATCTTTACACTTTTATCATTTGGATAGGTCCTGCTGCATTCAGTTATCTCTTTGCAAGCGTCCAGAGTGACGAGATAGAAGAGGCAAAGAATCAATACATGAAAAATTTATAACAATTATATAATGAGAAACAAGAAGAAACTCCCAATACTCGAGAACGTGACCATCACGGCTATCGCTGCTGAAGGCAAAGCTTTGGCACGCGTTGACGATAAGGTGGTATTTGTGCCTTACGTTGTTCCTGGCGATGTGGTCGATCTGCAAGTAAAGAAAAAGAAGAGCAGTTATATGGAGGCTGTTGCCATTAAGATTCATGAGTACAGTCCTCTCCGCGAAACTCCATTCTGCGAGCACTATGGCATTTGTGGCGGTTGCAAGTGGCAATGTTTAAAATATGAAGAGCAACTCAAGGCAAAGCAGCAGCAGATTTACGATAATCTTACCCGTATCGGAAAGGTTGAACTGCCTGAATTCATGCCTATTCTCGGAAGCAAAAAGACTTGTGAGTATCGAAACAAGCTTGAGTATGGTTTCTCAAACAAACGTTGGCTTACTGAAGAAGAAGTGAAACAAGACGTAAAGTACGATGTGATGGATGCTGTTGGTTTCCATATCACCGGTGCATTTGATAAGATATTGGATATCAATAAGTGCCATCTTATGGATGATTTGCAGAATCGTATTCGTAATGATATCCGTGATTATGCTTTGTCAAATGGTCTTGTATTCTACGATCTTCGTCAAAATGCAGGTCTTCTTCGTTCGATGATGCTTCGCAATTCGAATACTGGCGAGTTCATGTTGCTCATCCAGTTCCGTATTGAGAATGCAGAAGAAAAGGAGCAGGCAATGGGACTTATGCAACATCTTGCAGATACTTTCCCTGAAATCACTTCGCTTCTTTACGTTGATAATCACAAGTGTAATGACACATTTGGAG
This sequence comes from Prevotellaceae bacterium UBA1716, assembly GCA_002317225.1. Taxonomy (GTDB): domain Bacteria; phylum Bacteroidota; class Bacteroidia; order Bacteroidales; family Bacteroidaceae; genus Minthosoma. Next base: position 9,639 of record DCIW01000147.1, read on the forward strand.
ATCAAGAAGTGTATTGCTTCAAGGGAACAGACTTTATTTATGAGACAATGGAAGACTTGAAATTTAAAGTTGGTCCAAAGTCTTTCTATCAAACAAATACTGATCAAGCTTACGAACTTTACTCAGTAGCTCGTGATTTTGCAGGACTTACTGGTGATGAACTTGTGTACGACCTTTATACAGGTACTGGAACAATCGCAAACTTTGTTGCAAAGAAAGCAAAGAAAGTCATTGGTATTGAGTATGTTCCAGAAGCAATAGAAGATGCAAAGGTCAATTCCGAAGTGAACGGTATAGACAATACTCTCTTCTTTGCTGGCGATATGAAGGACATACTTAATAAGGAATTTATTGCTCAATATGGTCGTCCTGATGTTATCATCACCGACCCGCCTCGTGCCGGAATGCATCAAGATGTAATTGATACCATCCTTTTTGCAGCACCAAAGCGTATCGTCTATGTAAGTTGTAATCCTGCCACTCAAGCACGCGACCTCCAACTACTCGATGCAGACTATAAAGTGGAGAAGGTTCAACCTGTTGATATGTTCCCTCATACTCAGCATGTTGAGAATGTAGTTCTGCTACAGAAAAGGTAACGGCCCCCCAACCCCCAAAGGGGGAGGGCATGCGCACAGTTTTTAAAATAGTATTTATCATAAAAGGGTCATCTCCCCCCAAAAAACAATCCGGATGGCCTCCCCCTTCGGGGGTTGGGGGGCCTCAGTTATGAAAAACGATTATTTTGACCGTAAAGCCGCTCTCAAGTTTGTGGATTATCCTGTTCGTGAGGCAGACGAATTGATGTCGTTCCTCACAAAGCATGTGGGTGGTTCACGCACAAAGATAAAGAGTCTCTTGCAGCAGAGGATGGTGTATGTTGACAAGAAGATAACTACACAGTTCAACGAACAGCTCAAACCTGGACAACTCGTGCAGATTGCTAACCGTAAGCAGATACATGATTTCCGTAGCCGATTCGTGAAGATAGTTTACGAGGATGCATTCATACTTGTTGTGGAGAAGGCAAGTGGTATATTGACTAATGCACAACCTGGTTCACGTTCGCAGACAGTGAAGGATATCTTGGATGAGTATGTTAAGCGTAAGAGCCGAGCGTTCGCGGTTCATACAGTTCATCGTCTTGACTTGGGCACTTCAGGACTTCTTCTCTTTGCTAAGCGTCGTGATATACAGCAGACATTGACCGAACATTGGAAAGAGATAGTATCCGACCGTCGTTATATTGCTGTATGCGAAGGTGATATGGAGAAGGACTCTGGTAGCATCACTTCATGGCTCAACGAAAACAAGATGTTTGTTGTTTATTCTTCTGCACAAGATAATGGTGGCAAACGAGCAGTGACTAACTACCGTACACTCCAACGCAAGAATGGTTATTCGCTCGTTGAACTCAAGCTAGATACTGGTCGTAAGAACCAAATCCGTGTTCACATGCAAGACCTTCATCATCCTATTGCTGGTGACCAGAAATATGGTGCTGAGACCGACCCAGCAGGTCGTATCTGCCTTCATGCCTTCCGTCTTGAGTTCACTCATCCAATTACAGGCGAATTCATGAAGTTCGAAACTCCATATCCAAAGGAGTTCACGGACATTTTAAAATAAAAAAGTCGTCGTGTACGGTTGAAACATAAAGTTTATTTTACCCACGGCATAACGTGAATTTATCGTAAATGTAACGTAAATTCGAGACGTAAATTTTCTTGGTGTATTAATTTTCGATTAAAATTCACGTTTTAATTCACGAATAATTTACGTTATCGAAGCACATCAATTACAACCGTACAAGTCGAAAAACATACCAACAGAAAAATAGAATATAATTAATTTTACAGTATTAATTCAATCATTTTTATAAACCTAATACTTTAAACCTTATGAAATTAAACATTACTCGATTGATGGCAGCTATGACGCTGTTCATGATGGGATTGGTAGCAAATGTTGCTATGGCGTTCCCTACACAAACTACAAACTACAAGAACCTGAACATTATCGATACTGTTCAGATCACTATCCCGATGACCACAAAAGAAGGTGGTTGGGCAAGTTGCGACATCAACCCATTGCTCGAACACACAGGCATGACGATTGAAGAAGCAAGTGCAAACATCGGAAAAATCATGCAGATTTGGAAGTATGACTCTTCCGAAACTGCTGAGGATTATTATGTTGCAGACGAACTCTGGCCTATGGAAACTTGGGGTTACTGGTGGTTCTCATTTGCTGATGATGAGCACAGTACATTCGTAGCAAGTGAATGGTCAGGCAACTGTTGTGCTTGGACAGGCGGTAATGTTAGCCTCGGTGAAGATGGTATTTGTTGGATATTCTTCGGTCCATATACCATCGATGCTGGCACTCAGATGCACACACAACTATATGCAATCATCGGTAACGATGCTATCCAGTATAATATCGATGTTGAAGTGGAAGGAATTAAACTCCGTACTCTCGAAGAGTGTGAACTCAAGGGCGAAACTACTATCTATACAAACAACCAGATTTCGAATGGATGGAACGGAAAGTCAGTTCGTTTCGATATGCAAGAAGTTTACAGTGCTCTCGGTTGTGGTGTAGCAGATATTCAGGTTATGTGTGTTGACTCACTCGGATACCTCAATCCAACCTTCACATCTAATGCGGGCTTCTGGATGACTCCTGAAGGCGACCTTATCAATTACGAGTATGGTCGTCAGAGTTGGTTTGCAGAACTCAATCCAAACAATGGTTCGTTCAATGTGGGCCACATGCCTGGTGCATTCGTAGGTGATGGTACTGAAGTTTGTAAAGGTTCGGTGTACGTTACTTTCTACGATTACATCTACAAGATAAATCTCGAGATGACTATCATTCCAGACCGTGAAATGCCGACAGAATTCACTGCTGTAGGTGGTGAGGAACTCTATCTTCAGGCTAAGGCTCTCGACCCTAACTGGACTTGCGGCACAAATGTTCAGTTGGGTTATGACCGTGCATGCGAACTTACAGAATGTGCGAAGGGTGATGAACTTACGCTTTATGCAAGAAACTCAATTGGCGAATTCATCAAGACTTGTACAGTAACAACTGCTGATGGATTCTGGTTCACACCTTGGGGCATTCATACTTATTATGGACAGGAGAGTGCGTTCTTCATCGAGAATGTTTACCGTGGTCACATCGGCAACTGGGGTCACATGGCAGGTGCTGACGAAGACGGTACAAGCTATACTGGTGAGTTCTATCTTATGAACGAGGCAAACGGTAAGTATTATACAATTACATATAGAGTTGACTTCTTGTCTGAAGTGATTGCAAAAGAAGTAGTTGCTGAAGAGGACATTACAGTTCTTGTTGGTTCTGAAGGTGATGTTTACACTAAGCTTGACACAGAAAAACTCTATGCAGCACTTGGTGTTGAAGCTGCTGAAGCAGAAAATATCGAGTGGTTAACACCTGGATT
>DCIW01000146.1 GCA_002317225.1 Prevotellaceae bacterium UBA1716
ATTGGAGTTAGACTGAAGTCGGTCTTGCTAAGACTACGAACGCCACCTAAGACACGAAGTCCGAAACGGTTTGAAGTGCCAGGAAGCGGAAGACTACCTTTGAGAGCAAGACTTCCACGATAGAGTTGTAATGTATTGCCTGTAAATGTCTTATCACCTAAACCGCCAGTATAATAAACCTTTGCTTGTCCAACCGAATTCTGTGCTATAGCCTCAAGTGCAAGGAAAGGACTGAGATACCAAGTTGCCTCTACACCAACGAGTGTGAGCGATGACATGTGCAGATGGTAATCTCCTAAATTAAGTGACGAAGCATCGTCTGTTATCGTAAGATTTTCTGCGGCAATAGTATTCTTGCCCAAGTCGGAAGCAGCAACGAGGGCAATGCTTGATGGAGTATTTTGCATCTTCATAGCACGGACCAAATCACGACGAGTCATCTCTGGTTTGTTGATGCCCTCTTCACCGAAGATTCGGTCTGCAAGCCAATAACCAAAGTTAGTGGACACAACACCAATACCAGCACCCATATATATGTCATTGAGCCAATGAGCATTATGGTTTATGCGTAGAAGACCAGTTGCAGTTGCAGCAGCATAACCACCAACAGATATCCAAGGCGACACATGGCCATATTCACGAGAAAGGACGGTTGCTCCAACGTATGCAAGAGCAGTATGCCCGGAAGGGAAAGAATGTTTGCCAAGGTCTGGTCGTGGTTCGTTGACAATGAGTTTTGTGCCTTCAGTAAGACCGCCCGCAAGAGCAAGTGCAATACCATTTGCTGCGAGCATACGACGAGTTGTGCTTCGCGACTTCACACCTGCCAACTTCATTGCCCAAGCAGCAAGAAAAGGAGCACCTGCAACTGCATAATCCTTGGCATCATAATGAGTCTTTTCAAACACCGAAGGATGATTGTAGATGAAGTCGTGTCGTGCATATACAGAAACCACACCGCTAACAAGAGGTATCAGATTCTCATACTCGAACTTCATTTCCGCATCGAGTGCCTTCTTATTATAATCTTCGACTGACTGCTGCAATTCTGCCACCATTATCATCGATTCCAACTGCTGAAGATAGGCAGAATCAAGTTGCTCCACACGCACAGAATCACGTTTTGTCTCTTGAGCAGATGAGTTGAAGGACACAAACATGCCCATAGCAAAAACAATGAATAACTTGTATGTTATATTGTATTTTCCTTTTTTCATTTCTAAAAGTCCGTTAAAAACAATGCAAAGATAAAAGTTTTTTTGCACAAAAGCGAATAGAGAAAAGATAAATGTCTATCTTTGCATACAATTAACAATCAATAAGCAAAAATGAAAAAGATTATATCCATTATATTTCTCACAATGGTGTCGATGCAGATGTCTGCCCAAACCATGAAGGACATCATCAAGACCATGCCCGACAGCATTACCCCACTCCTTACGAAGAATGCCCGTCTCGACTTCATCGACTATCTGGAAGCAAACCAAAAGGCGGTTGAGAAGAACAAGCTTGGAGGTGAGAGCGAAATGACAAAACTTACTGAAACACGTTCTGTAATCCAACTTTCAAAATCATCTAAGCTCGATTTCAAACTACTGAAAGGAGGCGACGAACCAACCATCGGTATCATATCTACAATGACTGTTGACGAGAAGACTTCGGTTAGTATGATAAGGTATTATTCCCTCGACTGGACATTGAAGAAGGTCAACATTCCAAGTGATTTCAAATATTACGAATGGAATGACGACAACGAAGAACTAACTTCCAAGGTATTCAATCCTTTTAATTTGGAGATAAAAGAAATAAAGTGAAGAGTGATATTCTCACCCTTCACTTTTTGTTTATTTCATCTTTATTTACTTAACCTCAAAGTCTATGCTCTGCAAGTCCTTGTCGAGCGATGAAGAACCATAGAGAATCTGATAACGACCTGTGCGAGTGGAGAGTTCATCGATTGATGGATCATAGTATTCGAACGATTCACCGTCGAGTGTAATCTCAGCCTTACCAGTTTCGCCTGGAGCAAGCTTAATCTTATGGAAACCCTTGAGCGACTTGATTGGTGCCTCTGCATAATCGAGTGCCTTCACATAAACTTGAACAATCTCTTCACCTTCGCGTGAACCAGTATTTGTTACAGGAACAGTAATGGTCACCTTGCCATCTTCCTTCATTGAAGACTTAGAAATCTTTGCCTTACCATATTCGAACGAAGTATATGACATTCCATAACCGAATGCATAAAGTGGCTTACCGGTGAAGTAGCGATAAGTACGGTTTTCCATACTATAATCGAGGAAGTCAGGAAGGTCATTATTTGAAGCATAGAAAGTTACAGGGAGTTTACCAGATGGATTATAATCGCCGAAGATAACATCTGCAAGTGCCTTTGCACCACCCTGACCAGCATACCACGCCTGGACGAGTGCATCATACTGATCTTCGATGCTACCGAATGCGATTGCCGAACCAGAACAGTTGACCATAACCACAGGTTTGCCTGTCTCATGCATAGCACGAACAAGACGCTGCTGAACCTTTGGAAGTTCGATGTCAGCCTTGTCGCCACCCTCGCCTTCCATACGAGCAGAGATACCACCTATTATAATAATAGCATCAGCATTCTTAACGTCAGCAGCAATCTCTGTGAAGTCGACGAGCTTGCGTTCGCAGATATCACCACGAAGCATTGCAAAGTTGCCATCACCACGCTTGTAAGTGATTTCGATGTCATAAGTCTCACCAGCCTTTACAGGGAAAGACTTATAATCAACCTGACGACCGAATCCGAAACCACGACGGCCACCACCCTTACTTTCTTCAACAACTTCTCCATTCACCTTAAGTGTGTATCCGTTGTCTGTTGAGAGAGTGTACTTCATGTCGCCTGTGAAATCAGCCTTATACTTACCTGTTGCACGAACAGAAATCTTATCTGTACTGATGCCTTCGGCAAAGCCCCATGCACCGAATGTACTGAAGTTCATTTCGTTATAGTAGCCTGTCACATCTGGTTTGCCGCTGAGTTCCTTATTGTTCCAGAACTCAACAAACATACCTTTACCATCATTGAAGTCCTTAAGATGACTAACCGTATTGTAATCATCATTAAGAGTACATGCCTTGTGATAGATAACCTTTGCATTAGGAACAGCATTCTTGATGCCTTCGAGAAGTGAATGCTTGTGGTTATCTGTTGGAGTGCCGCCATAGTTTCCATTGAGAAGTTCTACATCGTCAGCATTTGGACCAACAACTGCGATTGTCTTTATATCTTTTGAAAGAGGAAGAATGCCATTATTTTTCAAAAGCACCATCGACTCGCGAGCGGCTTGTGTTGCAAGGTCATTGTTCGATTCGCTACTGATAACATCAGGAGTGAGATTAGCCCAAGGTATTTGATCTGCAGGGTCGAACATGCCGAGTTCGAAACGACCAAGAAGAGTCTTGCGAAGGTGGAAATCAAGTGTTTCTTCGTTGATAAGTCCCTTGTCAAGTGCCTCAGTAAGAACCATAAACACCTTACCGCACTCAAGGTCTGTACCATTCAAAACTGCATCAACCGAAGCCTCAAGAGGGCCCTTGTGAGTTTCGTGCTGACCTTTATTGTAGAAGTTATTGATTGCATCACAGTCGGTAAGAACGATTGCATCATAATTCCACTTGCGACGAAGGATGTCAACAAGAAGGCGGTCGCTTGTACAACAAGGTTTGCCCTCATAACGGTTGTATGCACACATCACCTCACGAACATTGGCTTTCTTCACAAGTGCCTTGAATGCAGGAAGATATGTTTCCCAAAGATCACGCATTGAAACTGAAGCATCGTAAGAATGGCGAAGTGGTTCTGGACCGCTATGCACAGCATAATGTTTTGCACAAGCATGAGTCTTGAAGTACTTGTCATCATTGCCTTGCATACCAAGAACTGTCTGCACACCGAGAACTGCATTCATGTAAGGGTCCTCACCACAAGTCTCTTGTCCACGTCCCCAACGAGGGTCACGGAAGATGTTCACGTTAGGACACCAGAATGTAAGTTCAGGATTGCCAGGGTAATAAGTCACACCCATTGGAACATTGAAGATGTCATGATTAGAGCGGTTCCAGTTTGCGCGAGCTTCGTCTGAAACAGTTGAGAATACATCGTACATGAGTTTCTCACTAAATGCGGCAGCCATGCCGATAGGTTGTGGATAAACAGTATAACCTCCCTGACGAACACCATGACATGCTTCGCTCCACCAGTTGTAAGATGGAATGCCGAGACGATCAACAGAGACAGATTTGTTCATCATCAAACCCACCTTTTCTTCTGGAGTAAGAAGAGAAATAAGGTTTTCCACACGCTCTTCGTTTGTAAGCGATGTGTTCTGATATGGATATTTGTGACCTGCAGCAGTAGTTGAATTTGCAGTATCGTTTACTTTTGCCTTAGTCGAAAGGGAAGCAAGTGTCTTTCCATTTGCATCGAGAAGTTCGACACGACGATATGTCTTGCCATCAGCTCCCTTTGGAGAGAAAGCAACCATAACCTTTGATGATGCCCCTGGTTGCACTTCTTCGTCAGCATAGTAGGCATTGATGCATTCGCAACTTGGGATGACCTTGGCAATCTTGACTGGTTGCTTGCTTGTGTTCTTAAAGGTGAATGTGTGGCACACTGTACCATCAGCAACTTCGACTGCACCGAAATCCCATTCGTAAGCATCGAACTTCACAGCACTCTTCTTTTGGGCGAACGAACTGCCCGCAACGAGTGCCATAGCAATACATAATAAAGCTTTTTTCATTTGTTGATATAGTTATTTAGGTTGGTATAATATTAAAAAGAATAGCCATTATTGCGCATTTGATGCCACAAAGGTAGGCAAAAGTAATGAAACGAGCAAATAAATCAGCAATAAAACACCATTACGACTCATAAACATCAGTATCTAACAAACAAAGAAACGCAACCACCTAATAAAAGATGATTGCGTCTGACTCTTTGTATCGATATTTCGATTACTTCTTCTTCATTGCAGCGTAACGGCTCAAGAACTTATCAACACGACCTGCTGTGTCGACGAGCTTAGCCTTACCTGTGTAGAATGGGTGAGAAGTTGAAGAAATTTCAATCTTGATTACTGGATACTCAACGCCTTCGAATACTTCAGTATCGTTTGACTTAGCAGTTGAGCGAGAGAGGAACATATCGCCGTTTGACATATCCTTGAAGATAACTGTGCGATAGTTGTCTGGGTGAATACCTTGCTTCATTGTTTTAAATGTTATTGTTATTTACAGTTCAATAAATATTGCTGGGAACAATAAGTTAATTATCTCTATTGCTCATCGGAAAGAACATAGTTCACCCGAAAAGCGGTGCAAAATTACGACTTTTTGCTGAACTGACAAAACAAAATAGGTTGTTTTTCTTCATTTATAGGCAAAAATCATTTATTTAATCATTTTTTATCTTATTTATTGCTCGGTTTTAATGAAAATGCCGTACCTTTGTAGTGAAAATAAGACGCAACATTTATTTTATCAACTTAATAAACACATTATTTTATTATGGTAAATTACAAAGATCTTGGTCTCGTAAATACTCGCGAGATGTTCAAGCGTGCCGTTGCTGGTGGTTATGCTATCCCAGCATTCAACTTCAACACAATGGAGCAGATGCAGGCTATCGTTATGGCTGCAGTTGAAACAAAGTCACCAGTTATCATGCAGGTTTCTAAGGGTGCTCGTAAGTATGCTAACCCAACTATCCTCCGTTACATGGCTGAGGGTGCTGTTGCATACGCTAAGGAACTCGGTTGCGAGGCTCCTGAAATCGTTCTTCACCTCGACCACGGTGATAGCTTCGAAACTTGTAAGGATTGTATCGACTCAGGTTTCTCTTCTGTAATGATCGACGGTTCACACCTCCCATTCGAGGAGAACATCGCTCTCGCTAAGAAGGTTGTTGACTA
>DCIW01000254.1:0-5609 GCA_002317225.1 Prevotellaceae bacterium UBA1716
GGTGCTTCAAGTATAATATCTTCGGACATAAGCGTAACAACATACACATCGGAGAATGATATTCATAGTGTGTCGGTAGGTTTGCGTCCGGGTGTGAAATTCGAACTCAACAAGCATCTTGAACTTGAGTCGCACCTCGGTTTCCTCGGTTATACTCACAAAGGACAGAAGGCTAAGGATGCTGAGGAATATTCTGATAGCGACACATTCGGGTTTAATGCAGGTTGTTCGGCTCTCAACCTCGGTTTAATCTTTAAGTTCTAAAAAGGATCAATTGAACATAAATGAAAAAATGAATTAAGAATCCAACGTTCTTAATTCATTTTTTTATTGGTAGTCGGTTAAACTTTCTTTTTATGTCAAGAATTAGTGAATTTGTGAACCATCCGGATTATCTATTATTTGAATTAATGAGAATATGTGAAATTAGGCCTATACGGCCTTAGCCATCCGGTAGGCAAGGCCCTTGGGCCTATTCACTAAATCTTATTAATTCAAATATGCTAAGTGCAACTTCATAAATTCACAAATTCTTGATAAAAAAAATATCAGACAGTATCTTTCAAATTATAGTAAGTCGGGTGGGGTGTTCATCAGATGGTCTTCCCAAAGGGTGCTTAGTTTGATGGCCTGTTTGCGGGAGAGCTTTTCGCCCGAATGGCCTTCGTTCCAATGGACTTCGGGGATTTGTTCGGAGAGTTGTTCGGTGGTGAGCATGGTCTCTGAACGCTCGGGGTGGATGATGCAGTTGGGCTTGAGGTACACATAATACACCTCTCTCCCTCGACCACTCCAATCCTCATCACGGTAGGGGGCACTTACGATGGTGCCTTCCATGACGATTCCGGTTCTTCCTGTTCCTACTTTGAGCATGAAGAACCGGTCGCCTATTTTTGCGTCCTGGTAGTCCCAAATGCTCCAATTGAGGGCTTGCTCTTCGTCTAAGATCCAGTCCATATCGTTCTCGAAGTCTTCCATCTTATAGTTGCTGATGGATGGGTTCCACCTCATTATATATGTATTAGGTGGCTCTTGCTCATGCTCTTTTTCGAATGAAACGATGGTGCCGTTTTTGATTCGGAACACTCGTTTGGGGCGAGGGGTGGTTTCTTCGGGAGTTTGCACGAGATTGGTGAATAGATCTTCTGGGGTATGTTTTGGTGTCATAATGGGGATAGTTGTTTTGATGTGCAAATATAATGAATTTAAGGCGAAAAATATTATATATTTATAATAAAATGTATGCAGCATTCGATTTGTAGATAATAAAATGCGAAATAATAAATTATTTTGTTCGCTGAAAAATAATGACAAAGTCATTTAGGAAAATCGCTAATGCGAAAAATAAAAATGGGTAAAATATGCTATTGGGTATGCTATTGGTTCATGGTTAGTGTTTTTATGCCATTTGCTATATTTTTCCTATTTTTCATTTTTGGCATTGAGCCATTTTTTAGAACACCTTGTGTGTTCATTTTTAGCAACAAAGAAATATGAAATATTTGTTGCATTATATTATAAATAAAAGATTGCTGCATTCGATTATATTATAATAAAATGCGAAATAATAAATTATTTTGTTCGCTGAAAAATAATGACAAAGTCATTTAGGAAAATCGCTAACCTTTAGCTCGAGGAGCGAAGGCGACTCAATGCGAAAAATAAAAATGGGTAAAATAGGCAATTGGGGCATGGGTAGGACGAAAATATTTAATATTGTTCGTATTTTCCCCTATGCAAATTGTTCTAAAGGTCGAGTGGGTTGTTCGATTGTCAAATTCTTTTACATAATTAATGTGAAAAGGCGTTTTTTGGGGTGGGGGAATGGTTGAAATGTCGGGAAAAAGTGTTAACTTTGCAACCGTTTTCAGAACAAGAAAAGATTGCTTTGTCATTTTTTTGAATGAAATTATAAATATCTCAAAATATAACATCAGTGAAAATTAAAGGTAAAAAAATTCTATTTGTACTCGGTACAATGCTCATGCCGGCATTGTCGATGAGTGCACAGCAGGTCGTCCCAGCAGAAACGTGCGTCGAAGATGTGTTTATCGACCTCACGCTGGAGAAGGCAATCGAAATTGCCCTCTCCGAGAATCCTACTATTAAGGTTGCCGATAAGGATATTGAACTGAAGAAGGTGGCTAACACCGAGGCTTGGCAGTCTCTCTTGCCAACGGTGGACGCTTCGCTCGCTCTCTCGAACAGTATCAAGGTGGCTGCCATCAAGACAGGTGACGGACAAGAATTCAAGATGGGTAGAGACAACTCCGTAACTGCTACCGGAGCAGCTACTCTCGCCCTCCCTCTCTTTGCTCCAGCCGTTTATCAGAACATGAAGCTTACGAAGGAAGACATCATCCTTGCTCAGGAAAAGGCAAGAAGTTCGCGACTCGACCTCATCAACCAGGTGACTAAGGCATATTATGCTGCCCTCCTTGCTCAGGACTCTTACGAGGTGGTGAAAAAATCGTATGACGTGACTAAAGAGAATTATGACTTGGTTGCGAAGAAGTTTGATGTTGGTAAGGTGAGCGAATACGACAAGATTTCGGCCGAAGTACAGTTGCGCAACATGAACTCTACCGTGGTAAGCACTCAGACAGGCCTTACCCTTGCACAACTCCAGCTCAAGGTGCTTATGGGAATCGACTCGGGCATCAAGATCAATATCAATGATAAGTTGAGCAACTACGAAGGTCGCCTCTCTCTCCCTAATCTCAATGATCAGGCAGACCTCTCAGAGAACTCTGCTCTCAAGCAGCTCGATATGAACGGAGGTTTGCTCGAACGCACTCGCAAGTTGTTGAAGACAAACTTCATGCCTACAGTGGCTATGCAGCTTCAGGGTCAGTACCTTTCGTACTCAAATGAGAACTGGAACGTATTCAAGTATAAGTTCTCGCCTGCCATGACTCTCGCACTCTCGGTGAGCATTCCTATCTATCATGCAAGCTACTTCACTAAGTTGAAGTCGAACAAGATTCAGATTGCCCAGTTGGCAGATACCCGTATCAACACCGAGCGCCAACTCAAGATGGCTGCCGAAAGTTACAAGCGCAATATGGCAAGCACTATAGCTCAGGTGGCTTCGAACTCAGAGGCTGTGAAGCAGGCTGCTAAGGCTGTGATGATTTCGAGCAAGCGCTATGAGGTGGGTCACGGAACTATCCTCGAACTCAACCAGAGCGAGACTGCTCAGACTCAGGCTGAACTCACTTACGTTCAGTCTATCTACGATTATTTAACAAATCAGGCTGACCTCGACTACACTCTTGGTCGCGAAACATATTTAAAGTAATGAAGAAGAATCTATTATTTATCATGGCAATTATCGCAGGATTGGCATTCACATCTTGCGGTAACAAGGATGCCAAGAACGCGGCCGCAGACGAGAAGCCTGCTGTTAAGGTAGCTAAGGCGGTGAGCCAGTCGATTCCACAAACTGAGGTGTTTACTGCTACAGTGGAAAGCGATGTGAAGAACAACATCTCTCCTAACTCAATGATGCGTATAGAACGAATTCTTGTGGATGTGGGCGACTTCGTTCGCAAGGGTCAGGTGGTTGCCACACTCGATGCAAGCAATATCAATCAGGTGAAGCTCCAGCTCGACAACCAGAAGAATATCTATGCTACTCAGCAGGTGGAGTTCAACCGTATTGCCGAACTCTACAAGGTGGGCGGTGTGAGCAAGTCGGACTATGATATGGCTAAGGTGCAGCTCGACGGATATAAGGCTCAGGTCGACATCCTCAGCACTCAGTATAAGCAGCTCTCCACAAATACTCGTCTTGTGGCTCCAATCTCAGGTTATGTGACTGCTCGCAACTACGATAATGGTGATATGTACGCATCGCAACCTATCCTCACTATCGAGCAGACAAATCCTGTAAAGCTCAAAATCAATATTTCGGAAAACTTCTACAAGCTCGTGAAGCGTGGTATGCCTGTCGACATCACTCTCGATGCTTACGAGGATGAGCACTTCGACGGTAAGGTGACAATCGTTGCTCCAATGGTTGATGCTACTACCCACACTTTCGAGACAGAAATCACAATCAGCAACCCTGCCCAGAAGGTGCGTCCAGGTATGTTCGCTCGTGCTACTGTCAACTTCGGCAATCAGAACAACGTGATTGTTCCAGACCAGGCAGTCGTTAAGCAGGTTGGTTCAGGCGACCGCTACGTATATGTTTACAAGAACGGTAAGGTTTCTTACAACAAGGTTCAGCTCGGTCGTCATCTCCACGACAAGTACGAAATCCTCGATGGCGTAAACGATGGTGACCAAGTGGTTACAGCAGGTCAGACTCGTTTGGCTAATGGAGTTGAGGTTAGTGTTGTGAAATAAAGCCCCCTATCCCCCCAAGGGGGCATCCGTCCGGATTGTTATCGGATGGTTTGCTTTAGGGGGAAATAATTATTAATTAGGTCATCTACCCTCCACATACCGGATGGCCGCCCCCTTTGGGGGTCGGGGGGCTACTTTATGTCATTATACGAAGGTGCGGTCAAAAGACCGATTATGACAAGTCTTGTCTTCCTCGCGGTGGTGATACTCGGTTTGTTCTCACTGCTGAAGTTGCCAATCGACTTGTACCCAGATATCGATACAAATCAGATTATGGTCGTTACCTACTATGTGGGTGCATCGGCCGAAGATATCGAAAACAACGTGACCCGTCCGCTCGAGAACTCACTCAATGCGGTGGAGCACTTGAAGCATATCACTTCGAACAGTAAGGAAAGCGTAAGTATCGTAACCCTCGAGTTTGAGTATGGTTATGATATCGACGTGCTTACCAACTATGTGCGAGATAAATTAGGTATGGTGAGCAACTCGCTCCCAACCGCTGCTCAGACACCTATTATCTTCAAGTTCAGTACGGATATGATTCCTATCCTCCTCCTCTCGGTTCAGGCAGAGGAGAGTCAGCAGGCATTGTACAAGATTCTTGATGATAATGTGGCAAATCCACTTGCTCGTATCGACGGTGTGGGTACAGTGTCAATCTCTGGTGCTCCAGAACGCCAGATCAACATCTATATGGATGCCCGCAAGATGGAGGCATACCATATCTCTGCAGCTCAGGTAAGTAGTGCCATTGCCGCAGAAAACAAGAACCTTACCCAAGGTACGGTAGATATCGGTAGCGAGACCTACACAGTCCGTGTGGAGGGCGAATTCGACGACCCTAAGCAGATGGAGGATGTGATTGTAGGTACTTACAACGGTATCAACGTTCGTCTCCGCGATGTGGCTCGCATTTCGGATAATGTGGAGGAACGTGCACAGAAGACCTTCACAAACGGTAAGCAGGGTGCGATGATTGTGGTTCAGAAGCAGTCGGGTGCTAACTCCGTGGCTATCTCTGAAGCCGTGATGAACAAGCTTCCTGAACTCCAGAAGAATCTCCCTTCAGACGTGAAACTCGGTATCATCGTAAATACATCGGAGAACATCCTCAACACAATCGGTTCGCTCGAAGAGACGATCTCATTTGCTATGCTCTTCGTGCTTGTAGTCGTGTTCGTGTTCCTCGGTCGTTGGAGAGCGATGGTCATCATCTGTATCACCATCCCGATGTCGTTGATTGCCTCGTTCAT
>DCIW01000254.1:5685-8799 GCA_002317225.1 Prevotellaceae bacterium UBA1716
GGTAACGTGGTGGATGATGCTATCGTAGTCTTGGAGAATGTCACGACCCATATCGAACGTGGTTCGGATCCTAAGCAGGCCGCCGTACACGGAACGAATGAGGTTGCCATTTCCGTTATCGCTTCTACTCTCACCATGATTGCCGTATTCTTCCCATTGACTATGGTAACAGGTATGTCGGGTGTATTGTTCAAGCAGCTCGGTTGGATGATGTGTGTCATCATGACTATCTCTACTACAAGTGCCCTTTCATTCACTCCAATGCTCTGTTCGCAGATGCTCAAGTTGAAGAAGAAGGCTAAGACATTCAAGCGCATCGTTTCCGAAGCAAATTGGTTCATCCTCATACCTCTTATTATTATAGCAATCGGCGGATTCGTGTTCGGTGCAGTTGCTCAAAACACTTATGGACTCATCGTAGGTGCTGTTGCCCTCGTCCTCTTCTTCGTATTCGGAGGCAGCGTGTTTATCGGACTTCTCGACATCATCGACAAGTTGTATCGCCGACTCCCATTCATCAAGTGGCTCGACAAACTCGATATCTGGTATGAGAAGCGCATCAACTGGTCTGTTCGTAACCGTTGGAAGGTCATTGCAGGATGTTTCGCATTCTTCATTGCTTCGCTTGTCCTCGCTAAGGTGGCTGGTATCAAGAGCGGTTTCTTCCCAGCAAACGATAACGGTCGTATCGGTGCTACCCTCGAACTCCCTATCGGTACTCGTACCGAAAAGGCTCAGGAAGTGGCTCAGCACTTTGCAGATATGTGGATGAAGCGTTATGGAGAAAACATGGCAACTTGTAACTATACAGTTGGTCAGGCTGGTGATAATAACACATTTGCTTCGCTCCAGACAAATGGTGCCAACATCATCTCGTTCAACATGAACCTGGTTCCTTCAAACCAGCGTAAAATCACTCTTGCCGCTGTCTGCGATGAGATGCGTAAGGACTGTAAGAACACTCCTGAACTCGCTAAGTTCCGTATCAACATGGGTGGTCAGCAGGGTGCGATGGGTAGCCAGAGTGCCGCTACATTCGAAATCTATGGTTACGACATGGATGAGACTAAGCGTATTGCTAATGAGTTGACTGATAAGCTCCGTGCTTATAAGGAGCCTGGTTCGAATGAGGCTATGTTCTCTCAGGTGAATATTTCAAGTTCTGATCCACAGCCAGAACTCGTAATCAACTTCGACCGCGAGAAACTTTCAGACCTCGGTCTTACTCTCTCTGCTGCTGCTACAAGTGCCCAGAACCTCATCAATGGTAGCCTTATGTCTTACTATCGTGAGGATGGTGAGGAGTATGACATCCGTGTTCGTTACGAAGTCGAAAACCGTGTGAGCGTCGAGGATATCGAGAACATGTATATCCCAACTGCTACAGGTGGAAGTGTTCGTGTGAAGGATGTGGCTACAGTTACTGAGTCTACTATCCCACCAACAATCGAACGTAAGGACCGTCAGCGTATCGTTACTGTTGTTGGTATCTTGAAGGATGGTTATTCTCTCTCTGATGGTGTCGAAGCAGGTAAAGGAATCTACGAGAAGATTGACCGTCCAGGTGATATCATCATTCAGGTGGCAGGTTCGTACGAAGATCAGCAGGATAGTAACCGCGACCTCGGTATGCTCGGTGTTCTTATCCTTATCCTTGTATATATCGTGATGGCTGCTCAGTTTGAGAGTCTCACTTATCCCTTCATCATCGCTCTCTCAATCCTCTTCGCCTTCTCGGGTATCATCCTGATACTTGTGGTGACAGGAACCGAGCTCAACATCATGTCGATGCTTGGAGCAATCATGTTGATTGGTATCGTAGTGAAGAATGGTATCGTGCTCATCGACTATACTCAGTTGCTCCGCGAACGAGGCATCGGATATATCCAGAGTGCCGTTCTTGCTGCTCGTAGCCGTCTTCGTCCAATCCTTATGACTACTCTCACCACTATTCTCGGTATGGTTCCAATGGCAATCGGTCAGGGTGTAGGTGCTGAGATGTGGCGTCCACTCGGTACAAGTATCATCGGTGGTCTTACGGTGTCAACTATCATGACATTGATTTATGTTCCAGCCATGTTCTGTATCTTTGGTGGTATCGGTGTGAAGAACCAGCGTAAGGCTCTCCGTCGTCAGCGTGAAATCGATGAGTATTATGCTCAGAACAAGGATACTTTCACTCATAATAAGTTGAAGCATTAAGAGGAAGCCCCCTAACCCCCAAAGGGGGCAGCCTGCCGGATTGTTTTCGGTAGGTTTGCTAAGGGGGTAAAATAATTTAGCCATCTCCCCCCAAAAACCGGATGGCCGCCCCCTTTGGGGGGCGGGGGGCTCTAATATGAAATCAGTTTTTATTACATACGACCAGGCACATCAGGAAAATGTCATTAACGCTCTTAATGAATGCAGTGCCCGTGGTTATACATATTTTGAAGGCGTTGGTGGTCGTGGTTCAGTTAAGGGAGAACCTCATCTCGGAACTCACGCTTGGCCAACAATGAATAGTGCTATCATCACCATCGTGGATGATGCCAAAGTATCACGACTTCTCGAAATCCTCCACAACTACGATCTCGAAAACCCTCTCTTGGGATTGAGAGCATTCGTTTGGAATGTGGAAGAGAGTATATAAAGACCCTCCCCCTGCCCTCCCGTTAGGGGAGGGGGCTTGGTTACTATGACAAGCTTTTGAACTTCAAGTAAACATAAAAGAAAGGTTGACACAATTTCGTGCCAACCTTTTTTATGCATACCAAAGGACATCCCAAGTTTATCCAAGTATAATCACTCCCTCCCTAACGGGAGGGCCGGGGAGGGTCTCCTTTTACTTCACTGCAATTGCCTCAATCTCAATATTTGCACCCTTTGGAAGTGCAGCAACTGCGAAGGCAGAACGAGCAGGGTAAGGAGCTTCGAAGAACTCAGCATATACCTCGTTTACAGCAGCAAAGTTGCTGATATCAGCAAGAAGGACAGTCACCTTCACTACGTTCGACATTGTAAGACCAGCCTCTGCAAGGATATTCTTGATGTTAGTGAGCGATTGGCGTGCTTCAGCCTGGATGCCACCCTCGGCAAATTCACCAGTTGCAGGATTGATTGGGAGTTGGCCAC
>DCIW01000008.1 GCA_002317225.1 Prevotellaceae bacterium UBA1716
GTTGACCAGAGCTACGATAACGCAGAAAACCTCGAAATCACACAAAACTCAGTTGACCGTATCGAGATTCGCTACGCAGAAGTTCTCCTCATCAAGGCTGAAGCACTTGTTCAGCTTGGCAAGAATGCAGATGCTGCTGCTCCATTCAACGAACTCCGTAAGCGTGCAGGTATCGAAACAGTTTCTACAGTTTCGTTCGACCAAATCAAGCGTGAATGGGATTATGAGTTCACTTACGAACAGTTCTCACTCCTCAACTCATACCGTTGGAAGGACCTCATCTCTTCAATCAACGAAGTGAAGAAGTACAAGCACTATGCTGACGACTGGGCAACTAAGTATCCTGTTGAAAACTCAGATCAGGAAGCTTACTGGACAAAGATTCACAACCACGAAGTTGCTAAGGTTAAGAATGTTAAGGGTCGCAACTATCGTCAGCCAATCCCATCTGGTTTCTCTGGTGAGAACTTGAATATCGAACAGAACCCAGGTTATTAAATAGTTAACAATTAATAGTTAACAATTAACAACGAATTCAATGCCATAACTTCAAAAATAAAATATTTACTCGTACTTACTAAATAAAGTGGAGGATGTCGGGATGACAGCCTCCACTTTTTTCGTGAATATATTAGTAACGATGGATAATTATACTTTACTTTGCCTACAATTTAACAGCAATAATTGAAATTTGCTTATTATCACATTTTTTCTAATTTGAATCTGACTCCAATATATCCCATAGCACCGTTGGTTGGTCCCCAAACCTGTGTGGCATCAAAGGAAGATGACCAAGGGTTTGAAGCACTGTGTATAGGATTCTTGATAGTATAGTTCGTGAGATTCTCACCACCAATGTAAACCGAGAATAAACGGAACTCGCGAGTAATCTGAGCCTGCAATTGGAAATAGGCTGGGTAGCGAGATTGATCGTAGAGTTCGCCAGGTCCATTGATGCTGCCTGTCACATCAAAATGCCAGAGTTCCATCGGTGTCTTGTAGCCAAGTGTAAGCAGACCCTTATATCGCGATGTGAGAGGTCTCAGGCGGAGCACACCATCGTATGTTACACGCGAATCTGTGTAACGAAACGCACCAGTGGCAGTGAAACCCTCAAAGATGGGATATGTAGCATCAATCTGTGCTGTGTGACTATAACTCTTACCGTTCAAATTACTGAATACAAATGTGTTATTTCCAGCAATACCATCGGGAATTATTACCATCTGATTCTTGAAATCAGTATAATAATAATCCATATTTACATCTACAGATTTGCCACCTACAGGAATACTGAGTGATGCCGACATACCGGTATTCCAAGCTTCCTCTTGCTTCAGATGATCCTCTATGATTATCTTCTTTCCGCTGGCGAGCAATGACACATTCTCTGCCAGTGCATGAGGTGAACGATATCCCTTACCAACTGAGACACGAAGAGTGAGAAGTTCCCAAGGAGTATACTTGACATGCAGACGAGGAGTCCAGAAACCTCCATAAGTAGTGGAATGATCCCAACGCACACCAGGCATCACGGTCAGTTTTTCTCCTAACTTATACGTGTACTGTGCATAGATGCCTGTTGTGGTCTCTTTATTGTTACTTGTCCATGCATCCGGATTGCCGCCAATACGACCAGTGTCGTAATATTCGACATAATCGTCATAATTCACCGAAGCACCGATACTTAGGTTGTGGGCATCAGAGAAGTCTGTTTCAAACATCAATTGTGCGTAGCCGTTCTTTTGTTTCACATCATACTTGCTTCTGCCAAACAGATTGTTGGCATCATGTATCGAACCGTTCACCATCAACGCAATCGATGTGTTATGATCATGATTGAGTGTAAAACCATTCTTCCATTGTGCCTCGTAGCGGTTGGTCTTAACCTCAATTCCGTAGTGATCAAAGGTTAGTGGTGCATCATGATGATGCGACATGCCACTTTCTCGTTCATCATGCAAACCCTTAAACGAGAACTGACTGATCCATACTGGCGATACGTATGCCATACGCCACATTCCGTTGAACTGGCGCAGTTTTGGCATATCCATAAATCCATCACCATCCTTGTCATGGTCAGTCTGTCTGTTCTCAAAATGCAAGAGGGCACTTGTAGAAAGGCGGTCAGTCAGATGTATGCTGCCATCCACGTTTACCTCCTGCTTCAGATCGCTATCCAGATAGGCATTGGCACGTATGCCATCTGTGCCTTGAGGTTTCAGATATTCAATATTTATCTGACCTGTCGTGCTCTCATAGCCGTTTTTCACACTCGAAGCACCCTTGCTTACCTGAATGCTCTGCAACCAAGGTCCTGGAACATATCCAAGAGAATATGGGATACTGGCTCCACGCAAGTTTGGCATATTCTCCGTAAGCATCTGCACGTATGTACCACTGAGTCCCAACAACTTAATCTGGCGGGCACCAGTAGCCGCATCGCTATACGACACATCTACCGAAGGATTTGTAGTGAACGACTCGCCCAAGTTGCAGCAAGCAGCACGTATAAGTTCACCATGACCTATCATCTCGGCGTTAGTTACCTTAGACTGCAACTTCCCACCGCTTCGTGCCTTAACAGTAACAGTTTGCAATGTCATGTTCTTAAGGCTATCACGCACATCCGCCTCCTGTCCATGTACAACAGCCATGGATAAGAGTGTCATTAATGTTATAATTATAAATTTCTTCATTTTCTTTGTTTTACCAAACAGTTTTATTCAACAAAAAATGAATTGTTTACCAAATATTGCTGCAAAGTTACGGTATTTTTCTCTATTTAACTTGCATATTATCTTTAAAAACAAATATGACATCAAAAGAATGATGTTTTTTAAAAAAAGTTTTTTTTCACCATTTTGGGCAAACATCCTACCAAATCATAGTTAACTAATTGATACTCAACCTTTATATATTGGTAGAATGTTACTCAAACATTCTACCAACATTCTACCAACATTCTACCTCATTCAACCAGTTGTCTTAAAGCGAAGAAATACAGCAAGCCTCATGATAAAAAGGTTTGTCCGTTACTACGGACATTGATGTCCGTAGTAACGGACTTCCTCATTCGTCACTAATGTGAGTGATTGGAAATATAACAGATGCATTTTCACCACAAAAAAACGTTAGATAAATGGTAGATAGTGGTAGAATGTTGGTAGATAGTTGGTAGGATGTTAAACTAACATCCTACCCAGGTAAATATATTGAGCATCATATACTTATCTATGTTTTGTAGGATGTTTGCTTAAAATGGCGATATAAAAAATATAAAAAAACTTGGCATCATATATACCAAGTTTTTTTTCGTTATTGTTTTATCTTTTCCCATGCACAAACTCAATGAATTCGTTTTTCTCTTCTTCCGTCTTAACCTTTACTGTGTACATCTGGTTGCCCATTGCACCAGAGAGGATGTCGGGCATTCGTTCACACATTACAAGTTTATCTTTGTATCGCTCCTTAATCTCATCGTGTGAGTGAACGTATTGGTAAATGTCTCGTCTGCTTGCAAATACACAGTAGTATTCGTCTTGCCAGGCAATGGAGAGAGCATTGTGGATGTCATGACTGCCTGCACTTGCAAGCTTCGATTTGTCGTATGCAACCATATCCGCCCAAATCTTATACACATCGGTTGAGTGAGCGTAATTGATCATATCTGGAGTATAACCTCCTGCTGGTCGCATATTGACTTCGAGTGCCACGAAATCGCCTTTCTTGCCAAGCGAACCTCTGTCCTTATCGAGACGGAAGAACTCAAGATGTACGAAGCGGCTCTTCACACCGAATGCCTTGACTGTTCTGCGTCCCAACTTAGACAGTGCGTTAGGAATCTCTTTCGCCACATAATATGAGAGGTCGAGTTGCTTGTTTACAATGTCCATGATGCTTGGTGGCCAAACGGTCATTGATTCAAAGAGAGGATCGCCTGTTGAGTTTATGATTGCATCGTACGAACAGATGTCACCTGTGATAAATTCCTCAATCACATATCGTTCTACATTTGGCACGGTATTGAAGAACTCAGTCAATTCGTCTACATTATGAATCTTATGAGTACCGCCAGCACCCACACCAATGTCTGGTTTTCCGATGATTGGATAACCTACCACCTGTGCAAAAAGGGCCGCAGCATTATATCCACGCGAAGCATGAACCTGTCTTGCTGTTGGAATATCACCTTTCGAATAGTATTTCTTCATCTCAGACTTCTCTTTGATGGAGTTAATCTGATCCTCCTGAATGCCAGTAGTCACATGGAAGTCTGTACGCAATCGTGCGTCTTGTTCGAGCCAGTATTCGTTGTTCGACTCTATCCAATCTATCTTGCCATATTTAAATGATAAGAAAGCCACAGCCTTGAACATCTGACTGTAGTCCTCCATGTTATCTACTCGATAATATTCTGTGAGCGAATCTTTTAATTCTTGACTCAGCGATTCGTATGGTGCATCGGCAATACCAAGCACATTCACACCGTTCTGCTTCAGACGGTTGCAAAATTCCCAATAAGTATGAGGGAATTGAGGGGAAATAAATATGAAGTTCATAATATTTTGTATTAGAGGGTTGCGTAATCGAAATTCTTATATTCGTAATCCTTTTCCGGATCGAAGTATTCCTGTGAAATCTTCTGACCCTGATAGACGAGTTGTCCTTCTTTCCAAACCTGGAGATGGAGAAATGGTACATCCTCCCATCCTTTACCTTCAAGCGGTTGAGTTGAGAAGATGACTGTGTCGGAAGTTATCTGATTGTAATGCAGGGTGTCAGCATAATTGGTATGCACATACATATATTCTCCATCCCAGATGAGTAGATTGATTTTGTTGTTAATGGAGAGGTCGGCAATGAGGTCTTCAAGCAGTTTGAATCTTTCCTCTTCCTCCAAAGCCCTGTCAATTTGTTCCTGACGCTTGTTTATCTCATCTATGAAATAATAGAGTATTCGTTCGCTGTCAGTCTGCCCTTCCTGCACATCTTTGAAATCATCGAGATGAGGGAAATCGAAGATTGTTCCGTTGTGGGCAAGAGTCCACGAACGACCTCTGTTATCGTGCTTTACGAAAGGGTGGCTGTTCTCGTAGTACATTCGACCCACACTTGCCAGACGGATATGGGCAATCATGTTGTCGATAAATATCGGATGCTTGATTCGCTGACGCAGATACAGACTCTGATTGGCGCATATAGGTTCCTTTTCGAGCGAGACGGCATCTCCATAGAAGAGAGCCAGTCCCCATCCGTGGCAGTGCTTCTCTGAGTGGGAAAAGAACTGCGTCAGGTATCTGTTCACGTTTATTCTTTTGTGGCTGTTGACGCCGAGTAGTTCGCACATAATTGTAATCCTTTTTTTACGAAGTCACCACTGAATTCACGTCTGATGATGTGTGAGTAGCGGTAATTGTGACTGTCGGTAATCTTTAGTTTCTGATAATTGATGATGTCCTTTGTTTCCTCTTCAAAACTATCATAGAACTCTTCCATCTCATTTAATATATCCAATGTCGCATCTGCTACATTTGGCGAACTGCCATCAGTAAGCTGTATATGAGCAGTGTGGAGATTATAGTGGGCTGCATTCTTATAGTTCTGAACTGCCTGCACTTGTTCTTCTGCTGTAAGATGACGGGTAGGCTTTGTGGATAACCATATCAAGAGCATCTGAGCGAATTTCACATCACGTATGTCGATACCTTCCTTACAGAAAGGATTGAGGTCGAGCATACGCAGTTCGATGTGATTCACACCTCGTGTCCGCAGGCTGTCCATTGAGTATTCTTTCTTTGGTTTCAGACGGATAGGGTAATAGAGTTCTGAAGGTGCCTTGATGAGACCTTTATCTACATATTGCTGAATGCTGGATGTATAAGCACGAATATCGGAGTATTGGAGTATTGGTGCAAATGCGTTCCAATAACCTATCTCCGAACATCGTGGAGAGCCCATTCCTGTGAATACGCTTCCTCCTGTTCGACCAAGTTCGTAGAACGAATTGTCCATGATTGGTGATGCAGCTGTCAGTGCTACCATTATCCAACCATATTCCACAAGACGCTCTGCAAGATCGAGATATAAACGGTCTATATATTCTTGATATTCACTTGTTTCCTCGCCTTTTGCCATTGCCTTGCCAGTTTCTGCTTCATAGTTGCTGCGAAGAAGATCTCCTGAGAAAGAATAGTTGAAATGAATGCCCGAATATGTCATCTTGTATCTACCATAGCGATTTGCGAGGTAGTTGCGGTATTCTGTCTTTTTGGCATCCGTACCCACAAACTGAGCTATTGGAATATCTTCCTCACTCATGATGTAAGGAGGATTGGAAAATGACCAGATGAGTTCGCGGGGAGAGAGTGTGTCAAGAGTCTCTTTGATACGCTGAGTATGGTAATAGAGGTTTTCAACCACCTCATCCGCACTCTTGAAGATAGGAGTATTTATCTCTGTCTGGTTCTCGCAGAAGTCACGGGTTATGTTTGTGTCACTGACAGGGAAAGGGTGCTGCGAATGCGAGAGATGACCGTCCTCTGTTATTCGCAGCATTTCCTTTTCAAGACCGAAATTGCCTTGAAACAGTAATGAACGTATTTTTGATTCTTTTATCTGAAACATATTTATAGCCAGTTTGTTCCGTTACTTCTTTCGAGGATGAATCGTGCTTGCTGTTCGAGTTCATCGACAGAGTCAGAGTGAAGCATAAACACCTGTGCACCCATACCTCCTGATATACTCTTTGGTGGTATCTTCTCGAGCAGGAGTTTCCTGCCCAACTCCTCATGAATGGCATTCGCATCGTGTTTGTAATCCACCTTCTCACTTCGACCGAAATGGGTTACGTATCTCTTGAACTGATACTGAGGGAAGGAACGGTTCTCACCGAACACGAGTGCTTCTGCCCATATCTGATACACATCCACATCGTATGCATAATTCATCTTGTCAGGTATATAACCACCTGGAGCACGCATATTTACCTCAAGTCCCAGAATGTCACCTTTCTTTCCAAGTCCTTTTTTATCTTCATCAAGACGGAAGAACTCGAAGTGGAAGAAGCGGTTCTTCACTCCGAATGCTTTCACAACACGAGGGCCAATCTCTGCAAGGTCTATTGCCTGCACATTTTGGGTATAACTCACATTTTCACCTGTACCCTGAAGCATTGCGAGTGGAGTTGCCTTCATCACCTGACCAGTATAGAAAAGGATGTCGCCACTGGCATTTGTTATTCCGTCGAAAGTCTCGATGTGACCAGGCACAAACTCCTCCATTATGAAGTGTTGAGGAGGGAAATGGGCTATCACGGTGTTGTACTTTTCTGTCAGTTCTTCTGCCGAGGTGATCTTCCACGTATTGCTTGCACCCACACCATTGTCGGGTTTTGCGATGACTGGATATCCCACCTTTTTTGCAAAGGCGAGAGCTCCCTCAATACTCTCTATGAGATAATGTCGGGCAGTCTTCACCTTGGCAGTCTTGTACCCAAGTTTCATCTGCGACTTGAGTTTCACGGCATTCATGTCCTGAGTCTTCCAACCCGTAGTGACATTGAAATCAGTACGCAGACGAGCCTCTAACTCAAGCCAATATTCGTTTTGTGATTCTATATAGTCAATCTTTCCATACTTGAAGGTAAAGAATGCCGTTGCACGCATCACTTGATCATAATCCTCAAGTGATGGTACATAATAATATTCTGTTACTGAGTTCTTTACCTCCTGCTGAAGATTGTCGTATCGACAATCGCCAATACCCAGCACATTCGCGCCCAATATCTTCAACCTGTCACAGAAATTGAAGAAATGAAGTGGAAAGTGGGGACTTATAAATATAATGTTCATCATTCCCATAAAAATTTCATCCAATGTGGTACTTCATATTGCCAGCTTGCCTCGTTGTGGTTACCTCCCTCATTGCGAAGCAGGTAAGTCTTGATGCCCTTTTGCTGAACGAGCCATTCTATCTCACGAATACGGTTTTCGAGATCCCATTCGTCCTGCAATTCGTTGGTTCCCCAAGAGAAGAACATGCGGGTATCAAGGTTGAACACACCGTTGTTTATATCGTTACGGAAGAGTTGCATGGCTGGTTGGAAAGCAGCTGAGATTATAGCAGCCTTTGAGAAGATATGATTGAACTTCAGCACTCCATACATTGCCATCATTCCGCCCATCGAATATCCTGCAATGGCAGTTGCTTCACGTTCAGGAACTGTGCGGTAATTGCTGTCTATATGATTCTTCAAGTCACCCGTGATCCATTCGAAAGTCTGATGACCGCGACCTGGTATATGACCATATATGCGGCTTTCAATGCTATAAGGACAATATTCCTGTACACGAGTCCAATCGTCCTGAGCACATTCAATACCTACAACTATCAACTTTTTCCACCATCCGTCAAGAAAGCCTTTCAATCCCAATGACTTGCCGAATGTGGCATCTCCATCAAAGAAGAGGTTGTGCCCATCGAACATATATAAAACAGCATATCTCTCCGACGACTGATAGTAGTCGTCAGGGAGATAGAGATGTATGCGGCGGTCCTGATTTGCCGGGGCGCACCATAAATTAAATTTGTTAACCATATTATATTGAAGTTTTTTGTCTTTCGTCTTTCTTTTACGCTGCCTCCTTCTTCTTGTTTATTAACTTTTCGAAGAAGTAAACTGCCTGTTTTCTCCACCACTCAAAGTCGTGGTACACATCCTTGCCCCAGATGTCAACCCATACAGGAATATTTTTCTCTGCAAGCAACTGACCGAGTCGTTGAGTAGATGGGCAAGTGATGCTTTCGTAAGCACCCTGTCCACAGCAGAGGATAATCTGCTTGTCTCTGTATGCATCGAGTAGTACACTTGGATCTGTGTAGTCGTTAAGGAAATTGAGTGGAGAATTCTTGTATATGAGTTCGTTATCAAACTTAGGGAAGAAGTGATCTGCATGGAACAGACCGCTCAACGAAAGTAATGTGTCGAAGAGGTCGGGACGACGGAAGAACACGTTTCCTGCGTGATAACCACCCATTGAGCAACCAGTTACGATGAGTTTCTCGCCGTTGTTTACACTTGGGATGAGTTCGTCAACGATATAGTTGAACCAACGTTCGTGAAGTTCAATCAATCCCTGATAATTCTGAGTATTCTCTTCACTGACGTCAGCCTTCTCGTAAATGCTCCAAGTCTCCTTATCTATGCTGTCACAACAGATAAGATGGATTGCGCCTGCCTCGATCATAGGAGCAAGCACGCTAATCATACCATTGTCTTCCCATTCATAGAATCTTTGGTCCTGACTTGGGAATACCAACACACCACGACCTGCGTTGCCGTAAGTCTTGTACTCCATTTCGCGATGGAGATTGTTGCTATATGTCTTGTAGTAGTGTACTTCCATTTTTGTTGTGACTTTATATATAATAAATAATGTGTTTCTGAAAAACGATGCAAAGGTACGATATGTAGCATAAACAACCAAGAAGAATGATTAATTAAGGAATAATATTCTTTTACGCTACATTCGGAAAGAATTTCTTTCATGCTCATACCACACCTATGGTATATAATATACCCCATAATTGCGAGACTCTACCATATAAAAACTCCGTACCTTTGCACTCGATTTCAACAACAACTGAATTCTACAAAAACTTCATATATTCATTATTAAATTTAAAGGTAAAAGGAAATGAAAAAAGTATTCACATTCGTTTTAACAATCGCTTCATTAGGATTGTTTTCTTGCAACAGCAACGACGATGCTTTTGGCAATATAGATATCGAAGGCACAGGTATAACTATTACAGACGATGTGGATTGCTGTTCTGCTGAGGAGGCACTGCAAGTGTATAAGTTCTTGCAGACTGTGAAGATCATACCAGAACTATCAACTGTAGTCAATGATAAATACAATGTATTCGCATACAGCAAGAATGGCTCTTTCCACACTGGTTTCAATGAGATTTACTTCGTTGCCACAAAGAAAAGTTCAGGCAACTACATCAAGAACTTCGATATAACCAACCTTACCCCTCTCATGCACATGACCAAGATGGACAAGTATCATAGCACTCCTACTGGTGGTAGCGTTGAATCCTTCAACAACAGCTACTTAGCAGTAAAGCGAGGATGGATTTCATTCGTGATGAACTCAGGCGAAACTGGCACTTGGGCTCTCTCTTACGATGCAAAGGTACTCGGAGCAGATGGTGGTATTCAGAACAAGGACATCACGGTAAATGCTCTTCCTGATGGACAGGAATGGATTAAGTCGTTCAAGGTGGGTGAAGATCCTTCGACAAGCTCAGGACAGGCAAATTACTATATCTCTCTTGTCAATCCTCTTGATTGGAAAACTGGAACCAATACCGTTCAGGCTTATATATCAAAGAAAAATGCCGCATCGCTCACTTCTCCTTGGCCGGTAGCAACCGAGCAGTTTGAAGTGGAGATAGTGCCTACAATGCCCGACATGGGCAACCATACTTCTCCCGACAACACTCCTTTCACTCTCCAAACTGATGGTTCGTACCAAGCCACTCTCAATCTTACGATGACCGGACTTTGGCGACTCCATCTCACCGTAAAGGACTCAAAAGGCAATATCGTTGCTGGAGGCGATGACCTCAGCGATGGTTTCAGTTCACTTTATCTAGATGTAACAATATGATTTTTCCGCTATTAGCTCTATCAATAATAATTAACGACTCTACCACGACCGAATCTCATACTATCGACGAG
This sequence comes from Prevotellaceae bacterium UBA1716, assembly GCA_002317225.1. Lineage (GTDB taxonomy): Bacteria > Bacteroidota > Bacteroidia > Bacteroidales > Bacteroidaceae > Minthosoma. The sequence goes on from DCIW01000008.1 coordinate 10,751, forward strand.
GTCGTGGTAGTCTCTACTAATGCCCGAGGAGCCAAACGCTCGCTCAAGGGACAAGTGGCAAGTATCGACGAACATCTTGCCCAACTCTCCAATGTAAACCTCATTCGTCGTGGCTCCTACGCATGGGAACCTGTAGTCAACAATATGCAGTCCGAACGACTCTCCACCACTATCGATGGCATGAAGATATTCTATGCTTGTACCGATAAGATGGACCCAGTCACTTCGTATGTGGAAAGTGGCAACCTCCAAAGCATCAGTCTCAATTCGGGCCTCTTCGGCAATCCGCAGTCAACGGGTAATATTGGTGGTAGTTTGGATTTGAAGTTGAGGAAGGTAGGGTTTGGCAACGATCCTTTCCATCTTAATGCTTCGGCAGGTCATGAGTTCAACGGTCATCTGCAGGTTTATGGTGCTGATGCAGCATTCTCTTCTGATAAGTTTTATACAAATTTCGGTGCTTTCTATCGTCATGCAGGCAATTATAAGGCAGGAGGACAAAAGGAAGTGGAGTTCTCTCAGTTTCAGAAGGTTAATGCTTTTACCAACCTCGGCTACAAACTCAACGAATCTCATATCCTTGAAGGAACCGTCATCTATGACATAGCATCCAATGTAGGTTATCCCGCCCTCAACATGGATGTCAAGAAAGCAGAAGGCTTCATCACCTCCATCTCCCACAAATGGAACATACATTCTACAAACTCCTCCCCTTTGGGGAGGTTGGGAGGGGCTTCCCTCGAAACCAAACTCTACTACAACCACATAATCCATATCATGGACGACACCAAACGACCAGATGTAGAGATTCACATGGATATGCCTGGTGATAGTTGGACTACTGGTCTTTACAGTCTTTTCCGTTTCGCAAAAGGTATTCACGACATATCTGCTAACTACGACCTCTACTACAACCGTGTCTTTGCCGACATGACAATGTATCCTGGTGGTGCAGCACCGATGTATATGGTCACATGGCCTGATGTGGGAACACTCAATACAGGACTTGCCCTTTCCGACTATCTGTCGTTTGCACACAATCAGTCGGTTAATGTATCAGCCAAAATCTCTTGGCAGAACCAGCGACTCAACAACGAAGAAGGTCGCAATGCCTTGAAGGTTTTCTTCCCTCGCATGACCGATTCTTACAATCAGACTACGGGTCGTATAGCAGCAAGTTACACATGGCAACCAACCGATTGGTCGCTCTCTTTCGGAACCGGTTGGGGTAGTCGTGCTGCTACGGTCACAGAGGCATACGGATATTATCTCAACAACACCTTCGACCAATATGACTATATCGGCAATCCACATCTCAAGAACGAATCTGCTGTCGAAGTGAATGCTGCCGTCAAGTGGTATGCAGGTGATTTGACACTCGGCATTGATGCTAATTCCTTCTTCTTCAAGAATTATATCATTGGTCAGTTTGAGGATCGCCTCTCTCCGATGACTGTTGATGCAGAAGGAGTTAAGGTGTATGGTAATCTGCCTAATGCACGCATCTTCAACTCATCATTCACTGCACAATGGCGAGTGGTGC
>DCIW01000142.1 GCA_002317225.1 Prevotellaceae bacterium UBA1716
ATAGCAGCAAGTTGCTCTAACATAATCACTATCGGCAAACAATGTAAGGAAGTTTGGAATGCCGTGCCAATCGAATCGGAGTGCATTGATCCTTTTCAATGTCATCTGATAGGCTCGGGCACTTCGTGGAAAGTGATGCACGGACAAGAGCGTACCGAATGTCCAAAGGGATTGATGAGCAATAAGTTAATTCCTTGTAACGGCTGCATGGGCAGATGTGTCAACATCCGTGCTGGCAGACCAAAGTATTATCTCCGCACCCCTGATGTCCCTACCCTATTGAATGGGGAGGCTGTAGGTCAGTGGGGCTCTTATGTAAAGAGTGGCGACTCTATTTCTTTTGGTGATGTCACGATAATTATTCGATAATTATACCTAATTTATTCAACTTTAGCAAATGCTAATTGCTTGATTTTTATTATTCACGAATTATCGAATTATCGAATTTTTAGTTTGCAGCAGGAAAAATTCCTATTCGCTTGCGAATTAATTCGAATTATTCAAACTTCGTTTTGAAGCCATCCGGATGGTAATTGGCTAACGCCTAGCTAAAGGTTCGCAAATTCGCAAATTCGTGATAAAGAAAAAACAAATGCTAAAGTTCAGTAATTTATAATATGGAACAAGAACCTATACTCAACGACCACAATAAGGATGAGCATGAACCTGCTCACACTGCCGAACACATGCTCAATCAGACGATGATACGCATGTTTGGATGCGAACGCTCGAAGAATGCACATATCGAACGTAAAAAATCGAAGATAAACTATAATCTTGCGGAATGTCCGAGTGCAGAGCAAGTAGCTGAGATTGAAAGGAAGATGAATGAACTCATTGCCCAGGATTTGCCAGTGACTTATGAATTTGCGACTCGAGACAATATCCCTGAAGGAGTTGTGCTCGACAAACTTCCTGAAGATGCAAGCGAAACTCTCCGAATCGTACGAATTGGCGATTACGATGTTTGTGCTTGTATCGGAAAGCATGTGGAATCGACTAAGGCAATCGGCACTTTCAAGATTACGAGCACAAGTTATAAGGATGGCAGTTTCCGAATTGTATATAAGGTGAACCAGTAAGCAAATGATAATCACATCAATTGTAGAGAATACAAGTGCGGTTGAACTCCCTGTCGAACACGGATTGAGTCTTTATATCCAATTGGATAATGGAGAAAGAATTCTTTTCGACATGGGACAAGGAACGCTATTTGCGGAAAATGCCGAAAAACTTGGTCTCAGCATTGAAGCAATTGACACAGCAATCATATCACATGGGCATTATGACCATGGAGGAGGATTATCTACATTCTTGCAAATCAACAAGAAAGCAAATGTATATCTAAATCATGATGCTTTCGAACCACATTACTCACTTCGCGATAGCGGATTGAGATTTATCGGTTTGGATAAAGAACTTGTCAATAACGACAGATTGGTCTTTTGCTCTGATTTCACTCATATCCGTGAGGGAATAACACTCTTTGCTGATGTTCGAGGCAAATGCTGTTGTCCTCACGGCAATAATCTGCTTTTTGGACCGGACAAGACACAAAATGACTCGTTCGCTCACGAGCAGAACCTCATTATCGAAGAAGGAGAAAATCTTATTCTCATTGCTGGCTGTGCCCATAATGGCATCATCAACATTATGGAAAAAACTAAAGAACTCTTCGGGAAAACTCCAACCCACGTTCTTGCAGGAATGCATCTCGTAAAAAGTGGTCTTTCAGCAGAAGAGGATGATGCATTCATCACTAAACTATCCTCCCACCTACTCTCCTACCCCAACTGCCACTATTATACTATGCACTGTACTGGAACAGAGCAATTTGCCATACTTAAAAGCAAAATGCAAGAACGTATCGAATACCTTTCTTGTGGCGAAACGATTGCAATAACATAGCAACTCAAAATTCAAATAATTGCTATAAGAAACCCATATCCTCTTAGTATCTGTTCTTCCAGATATGCTCTATCTTGGTTTATTATGCATATATTATTGTGCATACATACTAATGTTTGAGGATGTCCGTCCATACGGACAAGCAAGTCCGTAGTAACGGACATTTCATAAGTTCTAAGCGTTATATATTGCTGATTTTAAAAAATATTTTTTTGCGCAAAAATGGGAAACATTCTACCAAATTGGCATTAACCACCTGTATTACAGCAATATAAATTGGTAGAATGTTGCTCAAACATTCTACCAACATCCTACCAACATCCTACCTAATATGGGCTCCACATAAATAATTACTTATCAAATAGGTAGAGTGTTGGTAGAATGTTGGTAGAGAGTTGGTAGAATGCTTAGACAACATTCTACCAACACATTTCATTCTATTTCAATACGTTACTCTCAATTTGGTAGAATGTTGGGTGTTTTTACATAAAAAAAACAAAAAAAAGTTTTCGAATAAAAGCAAAAGAACTTTTGATATAAAAGGATCTCTTCATTCTCTAATATTCTTTACTTAGATAGGTTTAGAAATAAAAGTTCCCACCGATATTTTGTTCTTATTATTTTTATGCATATCTTTGCAGAGAAAACAAAAATTTATTATTATGAAGATAATACATACGGCGGATTTACATCTAGGACAAATCATTTACCAAAATTATGAAAGAAGTGATGAACACAAACATTTCTTCGACCAACTGAAACATTGGTGCAAGGAAGAAAAGCCTGATGCACTGGTGGTTAGTGGCGATGTATTTGACATTCAGCAACCTTCAGCATCTACAAAGATGGCTTTCAACGAGCAGATTGTCAAACTCCGTCGTGAATGCCCAGAGATGAAAATCGTTGTCACTGCAGGCAATCACGATTCTGCCTCACGCCTTCAAGCAGAACATTCTATTTGGGCATTAAGCGGAATGCATCTTGTAGGCACTTCCCCTTCGGTTGAGAGCAACGAAGGTTGGGAAGAGGATTACATCGTCAGACTCGACAATGGTTATATCATTGCCATGCCTTACATGATTGGGGAACGTAAGGAACAATTGCAATATATATTAAATAAGGTGGCAGAAGAGAACACCGAAGACAAACCTGTGGTGATGATGGGACACACCGCCGTGACAGGTATGGATGCAAACGGACATAATTTTGATATCGGAAAACTTAAGACTCAAGACGTTGACTCGCTCGGCGAAGGCTACGACTATCTTGCTCTCGGACATATTCACATGCCTCAAACTATTGGTCATAAAGATGATGGCATGAAGGAGGAAGTGCAATACAAAGCCCCTGTCATCAGATACTCAGGAAGTGCTCTTCACGTTAGTTGTGACGAAGCATATCCTCACACTGTAAGTCTTGTGGATATAGATAAGCATGGCGGTAATGTGAACATCAAGCAACTTCGCATTAATGAACTTCGCCACTTCTATATATTGCCAACTGATGGCAGTTCGTTCACTTCTGCCGAAGATGCTATCGAGGGAGTGAAGGAGTTTGCCGAGAAGCAGCAATCAGGTTATTTTCGACTGAAAGTGAACTACAATGTATCATTGCCATCCAACTTCAACCAGATGGTTTACGATATCCTTTCGGCATATAACGATGAGATTCGTTTTAATCCTAAAGTTATTTGGGAAGGCGAACCTGCAGCTACAGAAAGTACAATCAAAAGACCTACTTTCGATGTGGCAGATCTTCAGCAGATGACTGATCCAATTGAGTTTATTAAGAAAGTGGACATTCCAAATCTCAACATGAGTCTCGATGAACTGCGTGAAGCTTTCGAAGAAGTGAGTGAAGAGATTAAACGTATCAGCGAGGAAGCAGAAAAGAAGTCGAACAAAAAGAAATCATCAACCAACGAAAATACAGAAGCATAATGAGAATCAAGTCTTTAAGCATAAGAAACATTGCATCAATCGAGAGTGCCGACATCGACTTTGAGAACGGTCTTAATGATGCCTTCACAAATGAGCCATCCAATATTTTCCTTATCTCAGGAGATACAGGAGCGGGCAAATCAGTCATACTCGATGCAATATCAATGGCACTGTATAAAAACACTCCACGTATTAATGATAGTGCCAACAAAACTAACAATTCATACACAAATAGCGAAGGTGAAGAGATAAAAATCAACAGCATTGAACAATACACTCGTCTTGGAATCTCACCAAACGATGAGTGCTACTCCGAAGTTGTATTTGAAGGAAATGACAACGTAGAATATCGTGCAAAACTATCTCTCGGTCTTAAGCTTGGAAACACAGACAAGAAAACAGGGAAGCGACATATTAAGCACCGTGATACTATATGGTCCGTGAAGGTGGGCAATAAGGACTGGGTGAATGTAGAAGCAAAGACTGGCCAACCAATTCGTGATGCCATTGGACTCTCATTTGAGCAGTTCGGCAGAATGGCCATGCTTGCTCAGGGACAATTTGCCGCCTTCCTCACAGGAGATAAGAAAGAACGCGAATCAATCCTTGAACAGTTGACCAACACTTCCCACTTCTCTGATTATGGCAATGCAATCAAGAGTTTGTTTGATAAGGCAAGGACTGCCAACTCGAATGCACAGCACACTTATGATGCAGAGCAAGGACATGTTTTGCCAGAAAATGAAGTAACTGAACTTAAAGAAAAGCAGGAAGTATACTCTAAGGAAATCGAAACGCTTAAGGGTAAGGAAAATGAATATAGTGATGCTATTTCACATCTTACCCAGTTGGACAATGCTCAAAAAAGCAAGTCACAAGCAGAGAAGAAAGTTATCGATTTACAAACTCATTTCGACGAACTCTCTGCCGACCTCTTATCAAAGTATGATGATAACAAGAAACGTGCAGAAGACTTGACAACGAAAGAGTCATGGTTTACCGAACGTGCTGATCGTAAGCCACTTTACGACAAGGCAGAAACCGTAATCGCCGACCTTGGATACTTGAAAGAAAAGGAAGAATCAAAAGCAAACACTATCAATCAGATTTCGACCGAACAAGGTAAAACTGCTGCATTGAAAGAGACATTTGACAAGTGTAAGGAGAAAGCTGATGCTGCAAAGGCTAATGTGGATAAAGCCCAGGCAGAGATTGACAAACTCACTGCAAAACGTCAGTCGCTTAATCCTGCTGAAATCAATACTGAAATAAGCAATAAGAACAAACTCAAAGAAAAATTCGGAAAACTTTCCACTTCGCTCACTGAATTAGAAAATAAAAAGGAAGTCGTACAAGGTATTGAAAGAGAAATTGCTGAGTCGGAAAATAACTTGCAGTCGTTAATGGCTGCAAAAGAAGAAGCGACAACTATCTATAACTCAGCAAAGTCAGAGAAAGACAAAGCACAGCGTCGTCTCATCACAATGGAGTCGAGCGTTAAAGATATGCTCATCAACCTCCGCAAGAAGTTGAATGATGAGCATACTGAAGTGTGCCCTCTTTGCGGTCAAGAAATCAAAGAACTGCGACTCGACAAAGACTTCGAAAACCTCATCACCCCTCTCCAAAAAGAAGAAGCTCAAGCTGAGAACGTGCTAAAAGAAGCAACTGCCAAGTATGAAAAAGCAAACAAAGATTTCGACACTGCAAATGGCCTTCTTGCTGGCAGAAAGAAAGATCTGAACAAGAATGTCAAAGAGCAAGAAAAACTTGATGAAACCCTCAATAAAACAGCCCAAGCACTTGGTCTTGATACTACGCTTCCTCTCAACATTCAAGTAGAAAAGTCTATCTTACAGATTGATACTAAATTGGCAGAACTTGAGAAGTTGCAAAAGCAAGCAATTGAAATACAAACAGAGATTGATAATTTGCAGAAGAGCAAAAAGTCTGCTGATGCTGTATATTCAACAGCAGACAAAGCACTTAAAGAAGCAGACAAGAACGTTTCGAATAACGAAAACGCAATCAAGCATTTGCAGTCTAACCTGAAGACTTTAGAAGAAGAGATAGCGACTCTTCTCTCCAAACTCAATGCGGTGCTTACTACCACCTATCCTGACTGGCAGAATAACATAGGGGAAACAAAAAGCAAGCTCACAGAAGAGTCTGGTGAATATAAGTCGAAGAAGCAAGATTACGACTCAGCACTTCAGGCACTCAAAGATTGCACATCTGCAACTGAAGAAATAGAAAATATTCGCCATGACATCATTGCCATCCATCCAAATTGGGAGAAAGAGGTAACTGCAGCCCCATTCGGTTGTGTTGACATAAATTCGGAATGGCGTAATCTGCACGTTGATTGCACAAGAGTTGAAGAAAACATTAAGAATGCAGATTCGATTATCATGGAATCATCCAACGCACTTTCTGCCTTCTATTCAAAAGAAGACAAAGCAGATGCTATGCTCTCTCCTATTCCGGAGCAGATGGAACAACTTGTATCTACAAAGAACACTCTCAACAATGAAATAAACGCAAAACTGACTGAACAAGGTGGAATAACTACAAAACTCAACGACAACGAAAACAATATTCGTAAGTTTACAGAAGCCAAGAAGCAATTAGAGCGAACTACTTTACTCTTCCAAAAGTGGGACAAACTCAATAGCATCTTTGGAGGAACTCGTTTCCGCACACTCGTACAAACTTATATCTTGCGTCCATTGCTCAACAATGCCAACACATATCTTGAGCAGATAACTGACAGATATATGCTCACTTGCAGCGAAGATAACGAACAACTCTCCATCCTTGTTCACGACAGATACAATAAAGACCAGGTGCGTAGTGTAACTGTGCTTTCTGGTGGCGAGAGATTCATGATTTCGCTCGCTTTGTCGCTTGCACTTTCATCTCTCAATCGCCCTGACATGAATGTCAACATCCTGTTCATTGATGAGGGCTTCGGAACACTTGATGAGAAGAATCTCGACTCTGTGATGTCCACTCTTGAAAAACTCCAAGAGATAGCAGGTCAGACAAACCGTCGTGTTGGCATAATATCGCACCGTGAAGAACTCATCGAACGTATTCCTACTCAGATAGTTGTGAAGAAGAAAGGAGAAGGCAGAAGTACAGTTGTCATATCTAATAATGTTGGCATCTAATTTGCTGCTCATACATAATGACAAGGAGTCATGACAATGTTGTGTCTCCACATTAGAACCTAAAACTACGCAAATGAAGAAATTATCAGGCAAGTGGAAGTCTATGGCGTGGTATTATGTCACCCACCCTTCCGAGTTTAATAATCTTGTTCATGAGGTGAAGAGATTTGCCTCTCGTGACGGACTCCGTCAGGTAAAGAACGACTTCAACGACATGTATAACTACGTAGTTGACGTGTCATCGGGAAAGTATAAGGGTTTTAACCTGACAAATCTGCTGCTTGTTGTGGCGGCATTTGCCTATCTCATAACGCCAGCAGATATGATTCCCGACTTCCTTCCTGGTGCAGGACTTGTGGATGATGTATCTGTTCTTGCATGGGCAGCTAAGCAAGTTGCAGATGAGATTGACAAGTACAAAAAAGTAATGAAAAAGGACTTGCCAAATGTAGAAAACGAGACTTTGCCCACCGACATATATTAAAATGTTACAAACTTGCAATTGAAACTTCAGTTGCAAGTTTGTTGCTTTTTACTATCAAAAGGTATTCTTTTACAACTTACTCACCACTTTTTTCTCGTTATTGATAAGAGATTAAGTTATTTTTACTAACTTTGCAAACAAATCTGTTCAAAAAATAACCTTCATAATATAAAGAAATGATAATAATTGGCGGCATCATCATTGCCATATTGATACTTATCGCCATCTTGATTGCAAAGGCAAATGTCAATGAAATCAAGAGGGAAAGGTGCGGAATGCGTTCGGTAGAGGAGGAGGATCTTTGTCAGTATGAAGAATTAGCAAAAGACCAATTTCTGAAAGAACTCAAGGAGAAGAATGTGGTCAGCACAACCAACCTGAATATATGTGATGTTCTCGTAAAACTACATTGGAAGGGATATCACTACGAACTCGTGAAGGATGGCAAAGCTGAGTATAATGACTTCTCCGGTTTTTATGATGGTTCGCACGATTGGCAGAAGCGTTGGCACCGTATCGTTTTCGATAAGGACATCTCACCAAAACAGTTCTGTGAAGCTATTCGCAAAATCATGAAGCACCACCATTACAGCGAGACACAGAACGGACTCCCTCATTCGGACAACCATATTAACGGTGAAATCCGTATTTCCGATTCCTATTCCATGTTCACGGCTCTCTACGCAATGCGTTATAGTATCAAAATAGAGAACCACTATCGTGATAATGAGCCACTTATCATTCGCAAAGCAAGTGAAATCGACAAGATAAATAAGTTGAAGATATCACATTCCGCTTCGAGAAAGATTGATTTCATCCGAATAGGAGACGTTGCTTCAATCGAACGTGGTGTAGAATATCACAACACTACTTTCGACCGCGACAAGGGTACTGGTATCCTCTATCCTCGCAACATAGTTTCGGGCAAGTGTGATGTGTTCAATATCGATACAGTAAAAGACAAAGTGGCAGTTGCGGGTGATATCATCATTCAGATGGACGATCCATTCGACATGACTATCTGGCAGGGTAAGAATGCTCTCCTTTCGGATGAGGTGTTCTGCATAAGATGTAATGGTAAGGATATCCTTCAGCGATATCTATATTATGTGCTCCGAAGCATCGACTTCTTCGAACTTGTGAAGGAAACAAAAATAAAGGAATCAGATATCCTCAATTGTATGATTCCTGTAGGAGACCTCGACTTCCAGCATCGCATCATCGAATCGCTCAACTGGCACGAGTATTCGGAAGAACTTGAAGAACTCGACCTTCAATGCGAAGACATATATATTAAAAGAAAGTAAAACATCTATATTAAAAAGAAATAAAAGAGGCAGCCCAAGCGGGTCGCCTCTTTTTATTATCGTAACTTTTGTAATGTTTAAAACTTTGAAGAACACTCACTTACCTGTTTAATATCTTCGTTAATATAGATTCCACATCTTCGAGATCGGCATCGCCATCATTATTTACATCAAGCGATTCGTGATTAAATAATGATTTGTCCTCGGCAAGAATATAATCGATGATAGCAGATACATCTGAAACCGTATAGTCGCGAAGAACCGTATCAAACTTGAAATCCCCCCATACATCTGCATCCTTGTATGCTTGTTGCTTACTATTGAAGACAACGAGTTCGCAGAGCGATTTGTCAACCCCTTCGAACACCTTTGAATCTGCAGTAAGACTCAAAGGATTATCGATATAGCAAGTCAACTTCTTCAATGCAGTGCATCCACCGAAAGCGCCATTACCAATACTTGTAACCGTAGCAGGAATGGACACTTCTGCCATATGAACACAGTCGGCAAACAATTTTGCATCGATGGCAACTATGGTATATGCCACATCGCTATGCTTGACAACCTGAGGGATGACAAGCGAATAGGTTAGAATAGCACCAGCACTACGTCTCTTCACATCGGCTTCGGGTGGTGTTTCACCATCTCCGGGATTGAGAGAACCTTCGTATGAATGACTGAACGAACTGACTTTTACAGTATTAGTCCCTTCAATAATCGTATAACCCAAATTGCCGACTTTGAAGTCATCTGCCAATGCAACCTGACTACAGCACATAAAAACTGCTGCTGCAAAGATAGATTTGAGGTTTTTCATAATTTGATACGTGTTTCGGATAATCACTTCACACCCTTCATTGCCTTAGTCCAAGCCTTATCGAATGCAGACTTAGCCTTTGCACCACCCTTTTGGGCAGCATCATAAAGAGTCCAAAGCTTTGAGTTTGAAGTCACTTTCTTCTGAGCTTCGGTAAGAGCTTTTGCACGAGCTTCAGTCTTTGCCTCGTCTGCATCTGAAGCGAAAGCATGCTTGAAACCGTCCTTGATATCATAGCAATGACCACGAGTGAAGTCTGGGAATTCAACTGCAGCACAGTTATGATCCATCGAGAGACTACCAAGTTCGGCAAGACAGCACCACTCTGCGAGGTCGTAAACATCCATATCAAGTG
>DCIW01000172.1 GCA_002317225.1 Prevotellaceae bacterium UBA1716
TATTCCTGTCATCACGGGAGTTCGCGTCTGTGATCCAGCAGCAGCAGACAGTCTCTTCTCAAAGTCATCTCAAGGACAGACCGTTGCAATCATCGGTCGCAACCTCAATGATATCCGCAAGATAACTATCAACGGATACGAAGTAGGTTTCTCTTCAACAATGAATACCGACCATAGTGTCATCATCAATATTCCTTCTGAGGCAAACGGTTTCCCTCTCGGAGCGTTCAATCCTGATGTTACCGAAGAAATCTATATTGAAACTACACATGGTTCATGCACATATCCATTCCAGGTTCTTACTGCAGCACCATCGCTCAAGCGTATCCAGTGTGCTTATCCTCGTAAGGCAGGAGATATCCTTAATGTCTATGGTTCGAACCTCGTAAGTATCAATAAGGTTTACTTTACTGACACTAAGGCTGCAGAACTTGACACAACTAAGTGGGAGGAAGTTCCTGGCAATCATGTTGATGCCAAGTACAAGACTGTTGTTATGGAACATTACCTCGACAACAAGACCCAGAACTATACTACAGATTCACAACTTGCAGTGGACATCCCAGAACTTCCATTCGATGAAGGAACATTCGTGATCGAGTGTGCTGCAGGTACAGTTTACATCCCTTACACAAAACTCCCTGGTGTTCCAGTCATCAAGTACGTATCTACTGATATGCCTGAAATCGGTGAGAACCTTATCATCAAGGGTAATGAGTTCGTCCAGATTGAGTCTGTTACATTCGGTGACGTAACATACACAGCAGACGAAATGGTTATTGCTGAATCTGAGGACGAAATCAATATCCTTATCACAAAGGTTCCAACTAAGGGCAATAGCAACCCAACACTTGCACTCAAGACTGTAGGTGGCGAGGCTAAGGTTGAAAACTTCTACGATTACAGCACACTTCTCATCGATTTCGATGCAGCAGAAGCTCCAACTGATAACGGTTGGGATCCAAACGCAACATACGAAAGTGCTGCTTCGGCAGGAACAGAATGGGCATCAACAGGCAGATATGCTCGTATCAACGTCGAGAGCGAAGGTCAACAATGGTGGGGCAAGATGATCTTCTACCGTTACAACTGGGAAGATAATATTTTCCCACTCCCAGGTGACAATGTAATATCTGAAGATACTCCAGCAAAAGACATCTATCTCGCAATGAACGTTTACAACAATGGTTCTGACTATAACAACGGAGTATTCGCGGGTTATCTTAGATATACCATCTGGCCTCCAACTGCTGACACTGGCACAACAACCGGTTATCAGTATGATAACTTCGAGTGGACCGACTATGAAGCTGGTGAATTCGACAATCTTGTAGGTCCTGTACTTGCAGACTGCGAAGGCAATGCTCCTATGGGCAAGTGGTATCGTCATGTATTATGCCTCAACAACATACCAGCTTACCAAGGTCTTACTTACAAGGATATCAAGGCTCTCGGTATTGGTAACATCCGTATTCAGTCTATCAATCAGTCCACTAAGCAAGGTAAGATTGATATCTGCATCGATAATATCCGTCTCATCAAGAAAAACTGGTAATTGAACAATGAAAAAGATTTTTAATATTACAAGCATAGTTCTCGCACTTCTTACGGCTCTGGTTTTCCAGAGTTGTAAGAGCGAGGAAGCACCATCAGCTTCGAAGATGGATGTCTATCGCGACACAGAGAAGATTGATGCACTCAATTTCAATATGGGTTCTGCATTCTGCATGATTGGTCTCGATTGTGATCAGGATTGGGAAGCAACTTGCCCTGACGAATGGTGTACTATCTCTAACCACGCTGGTTATGGTTACACAAACAAGAAGTCATACATCAAAGTGAATGTAGGAAAGAACAAGGGTGAAGCACGTACCACAAACATCACCTTCACATCGGGCAATATGACAAAGGTTCTTCCTGTCACTCAGAAGGGAACTGCATCTGACCCAGGCGACACATTTGAGTCTGCATTTGAATTCGTAGAGAATCTCCATTATGGTTACAACCTTGGTAACACACTCGATGCTGACCCACAGGTTGGTTCATATTTCCGTCCAAAGTCAGACCTCGATTGGGAAACTTCATGGGGTCAACCTGTCACTACACAAGAAATCATTGATTCACTTGCAGGAAAAGGCATGAATGTAATTCGTATTCCTGTCACTTGGTTCCCTCACATGGACAAGACTTGGGTTTGCCGCGACGTTTGGATGAATCGTGTTCAGGAAGTAGTTGACTATGTAATCAATGCTGGTTGCTATTGTATTCTTAATGTTCAGCACGACACAGGTACTCGTGGCACTCGTAATGATGGTGCAGGTTGGTTGCGTGCTGACATGGACGAATACGAGGAATCTTCTGCAAAGTTCAAGAGCCTTTGGACACAGATTGCAACCCGATTCAAGGATTACAACGAGAAACTTCTTTTCGAGGCATTCAACGAAATCCTTGACAAGAATGACACTTGGGGTGATACTTCCGACCCACAGGCTTACGAAGTTGTTAATAAGTTGGAACAAGACTTTGTAGATGCAGTTCGAGCAACTGGTGGCAACAACGAATTCCGCAATCTCATCGTAAACCCTTATACTGCAGGTAATACAGAAGCCAAATTGGCAGGTTTCCAAGTTCCTAACGATATCCATTCGAACCATATCCTTGCTTCAATCCATACTTACGACCCATACAATTTCTGTAACGACAATAGTGGAAAAGACTACGATTACAACATCTATATGTGGGACAAGGCATGCGAAACTGAGATTGATGACATCACTCTTCGTGTAAACAATCGTTTCAACGACCTCGGTATACCTTATATATATGGTGAGTTTGGTGCTATCGACACTCAAAAGGACCTTGGCGAACGTATCAAGTATGCTACTTATGTGATGAGCAAGTTCAAGGATTATGGCACTACAGGTCTCTGGTGGATGGGCCTCTTCGACCGCAAGAAGCTCACATGGACAGAAGACAAGAAGGATGAAAACAAGAAAACTGTTTCATTCTCATCCGATGAACTTCTTGATGCTCTTATAAATAATTGCAAATAAAATACTAATTAAGGTGTAAGGTTGCGATTTTTCACTCGTAACCTTATACTTTTTTATTGCATTATTCGCATATTTTGACAATGGTGTTTTTTTATTCAAAAAAGGAATTGTAAAAGATTTATTTTGCCTATTTTTGCAAACGAAAACAACTATTTCTTTTTATAAAGATACTAAATTAACTAAAATATTATAAACTTAAAAACATTTTCTATGAAGAAATTTTTACTTTCTCTCGTTGCTATTCTTTCTGCTCTCTCTATGAGTGCAAAGGAAGACGTTGTCACAGAAGCAACAGTTTATGAATTTGCAAACGGATGGGCATGGAACACCGTTAAGGGCTACAGCGAAGGTCTCGTTTCTGACGCAGACTCAAAGACTGTAGATCTCTCAAATGTCGTTTACACAGACATGAGTGCTTACGACTATCTCGTAGTGGAATACTCTTCTACTGCAGACGTTAACCTCATCATTCAGTATAACTGTACAGGTGTTTATGGAGAGTGGGGTCCAGAATTCAACACTGGTTCTGCAACTTGCTTCTCTTCTCCTTCAGAGACTTACGCTGCTGTTAAGCTCACAGACCTCAAGAACACTGTTAACTGTGTAGCTCTTCAGAATGGTGCTACTACAGGTACAATGAATGTGTCTGCAATGTATTTTGCAACATCTGAAGAATATGAGGCTGTAAAGGCTAAGTACGAGGCTGCTGAGACTGGTGCTTCTGAAGACCTTTCACTCACTGACCTTAATTCTGGTTGGCAATCTTCATACGATGCGACTACTCAGACTATCACATTTGAAGGTGATTGGACTGGTCGCGGATGGTGGCTTGCTGGTAAGGATTGCAGCCGTTTCACAAAGGTAGTAATCGAAATCGAGCCAGTCGCTCACTATTGTCAGCTTATTGCGGAATATGGAACAGATGGCGACAACAAAGACGGTGAAGCTCAGTCTGCAGGATGTGCTGCTGGTGAAACAAAGATAGTACTCTATCTCGATGAAGCTCGCAAGCAGCATGTACTTCAATTCTATCTTCAGTCAGAAAAAGCTGGTAAGATTAAGATTGTAAAGGCTTACCTCTCTGGCGACGCAGCTCCTTCTGTACTTACTGAAAACCTTTCTGGTGCTGGTGAAGTTACCGTCAAAGGTGGCGACTTCGGTTGGAACAACGGTACATGGCTTGGTAAGTCATCTTTGAATCCTAAGTTCAAGAATATCGTATTCGAAATCGAATATACTGAAAAGCCAATCAGCATCGTTGTACAGTACCCAGGTGATGACTACAACGTAAATCAGATTTGTGCTGCTACTACTAAGGCTTGTAAGATGGTATTCCCTATCCCTGCTGATGCAACAGGTATCAACCAGTGGGCTATCCAGAACTTCAACAAGGACGTAACTGGTAACATCGCTGCTGGTGATTTCAAGTGCAATATTACTAAGGTTTACCTCACTTCTGAGGATGTAGAGAGCGATTATCCAGTATGGGTTGACCCATCTGAAGCTAAGGCTCCACTTTATGTTGTAGGTGATGTTGAGGGTGCTTCTTGGAGTGATTTCACACAGAGTACAGCTACTCTCGAGTACAACAACAACTTGGCTCAGTATGTAGGTGTAATCACTGTAAATGACAGTTGGGAAGGTAACGGTTGGTTCGTTATTACTCCAACACTTGGTACTGCAGAAGAACTTGCAGCAAGCGACTGGACAAACTTCAACGCTGCTCGTATGTCTGTATCTTCTGACTATGGTACTCTTAACGAAACTGCAACTCTCGTTCAGGGTGTAGACCAGAGCTTCAAGCTTGCTGCTGGTACTTACACACTCTATGTTGACCTCACTGCAATGACTATCAAGATTGAAGCAGGCAACACAGGCATCAAGTCTGCTGCTACTTCTTCTCTCAAGTCTGGCAAGTTCGTTGAGAACAACACTATCGTTATCTACAAGAACGGTAAGAAGTTCAACGTAGCAGGCTCTCTTATCAAGTAATTACAAATTACAAATACTCAAACAAAAGAGGACATATCACTTCGATATGCCCTCTTTTTTTGTTGGTATTACGAGAATGAGTATGAACTATTTAATTAAATCAGGTATTACAAAACAGACTTATAAAGTTCAACGATTTCAGCCTCTGTTACATCACGAGGATTACCTGGTGTGCAAACATCAGCAATTGCCTGTTGAGCAAGTGCAGGAATATCTGCTTCAGTGATGTTAAGATCAGAAAGATGCTGTGGAATTCCAACTCGAACGCTGAGCGCACGAACTGCATCAACTGCTGCCTGAGCTGCCTCTTCAGCACTCATGCCAGTAGTGTCAACACCCATTGTCTTTGCAATTATACCATACTTCTCAATACACTTAGGCATATTGAACTCCATGACGCGTG
>DCIW01000057.1 GCA_002317225.1 Prevotellaceae bacterium UBA1716
TGTCATTCACATCCATTACATCATACCAAACTCCAGTCTTCTCATCCTGATATTTGATACAAGCTGTAAGGGTACGATTGAGCATATCTATCACCTCCTGTCTGCGTTCATATTTCTTTGGTAGATAGTCAAGTATCTCTATCTGAGCCATAGCAAACCAACCAAGAGCACGAGCCCAAGTATGCTTACTCTTACCAGTCTCTTTATCAGCCCAAAACATGCCATGCTTTGAATCCCAAGCATGTTTCCAGAGTCCAGTCTTCTCATCGTAAGTACGCTTGTCAGTCATGGTGATTTGGTCAATAATATCATCATAACAAGCCTTACGCTCTTTCTTGTTCTTAATAAAATAAGGTGCTGCCATAGTGCGATAAGGCAATCCCATGAAGATACCATCAAGCCACACTTGATCATGATAAATCTTCTTGTGCCAATAGACTCCCTCATCAGTTCGAGGCTGATTAGTCAACTGAGCAAAGAATGTCTTGAGTGCAGCCTTCTCACCTTTATGAGGGAACTTCTTAAACATACGATAAATGAAGTGGGCACTACGCACATTGTCAAGGTTGAAATCCTCATATTTGTATCCAACGACACTGCCATCCTCCTTAATCATTTGCGCTGGATAACTCTTCAAATACTTTAGTATATCCTTGCCACCATGTTTAAGATATGTATCGAGCATGCCTTCAAGTTCGATACCCATAACATAAGACCATTTACCTTGTGGACGCTTTTGTACATCAGTAAAGTCAAGATAAATAGGATTCTCCACTCGTTTCATTTCACTACGAGTGAGCCATTCTGCATACGATTCATAGGGCTTAGTCGACTGTGCAAACGCAAGGATAGGTATTGCAAACGCAAGTGTGATTGATAGGATTGTTTTCTTCATTATAGTCAGGTATTTATTAATTCTGCGACAAAGATAATAGTTTTTTCTTGTATATAAATAGAAAAAGTTATAATTTTGCATTGAAATCATCAATAAGAGTCAAAGTGGATATAATTATTCTTATTTGTTTCGCCATCGGTGCATCATTTGTTCAACGTACCACAGGCTTTGGTTTTGGGATATTCATCATGACTGTCCTACCATATATCATGCCTTCGTATGGTGAAGCGACCACTCTGTCCGGAGGTCTTGCATTGCTCACTTCGCTGATGCTAACAATTAAATACCACAAATTGATTGATTGGAAAAAACTATTACCTATACT
Organism: Prevotellaceae bacterium UBA1716; assembly: GCA_002317225.1. Taxonomy (GTDB): domain Bacteria; phylum Bacteroidota; class Bacteroidia; order Bacteroidales; family Bacteroidaceae; genus Minthosoma. The sequence goes on from DCIW01000057.1 coordinate 1,221, forward strand.
CATCACATTTATCATCGTTAGTTGCTTAGCAGTTAGATTGTTGGGAATATTAAGTACTGAAACACTTCATAAGATTTTAGGCGTAACACTTATCCTTGCTTCAATATACTTTTGGTTCTTCTCAAACAAAATAAGGATAAAGCCAAACATCCCCACACAAACATCCCTCGGAACCCTTTCTGGTTTCATGGGAGGCCTATTCGGGATGCAAGGTCCGCCCGCAGTTCTCTACTTCCTTTCCGTTTCGAAGACGAAAGAAGAATACACAGCTATTGCCCAAGCATACTTTTTGATAGGCAATGTGATGATGACCTTTTCACGTGCTTATAACGGATTCCTCACGCAGAAAGTCCTTATCTCATGGCTCATCGGCATACCTTCAATCATCATCGGCACATGGATTGGGGGCATTGCATACCGCCGACTTTCGCTCCCATTGCTAAGGAAAATCGTGTATGCTTATATTGGCATAAGCGGTGTGCTTGCTTTGACATTCTGAACACACATACATTTTCATACGTTTTCACATTAGGGCGTGAAAGCTTTCACGTAAGGTCATGAAAGCTTTCATACTATAGTGTGAAAAGCAAAACTCCCTTATATACCACCTTTTTTATTTAAAAGTATTAAAAAACTCTTCGTTGATATACGTTGTATGAATTATTTTCTTATCTTTGCATCAAATTAATGCATATAATGGAAACAACCAAGGGAAACATATTGACAGAAGAAACCATTAGGGAAGATTTGAGATATCTTCAACTGCTGGCACAAAGCTACCCAACAGTGGCTGAGGCAAGTAGTGAGATCATCAATCTTGAGGCTATCCTTAATCTTCCTAAACCAACGGAACACTTCATCAGTGACCCTCACGGTGAGAGCGAGGCATTCAACCATGTGCTTCGCAATGCAAGTGGATACGTGAAGAGGAAAGTGGAGGAAATATTCGAAGATACTCTGCTTAAAAGACAAAAGAAAGAACTCTGCACACTCATATATTATCCTGAGCAGAAACTGAGACTTATCAAAGCTAATGAGCAGGATATGACAGACTATTACAATGTGACTCTCAATCAGTTGATAAAGGTTTGTCGCGAATTAAGCAGCAAATATACTCGAAGCAAGATTCGTAAGCAGTTGCCTCAAGAGTTTGGATATATCATCGAAGAACTCCTTCATGAGTCTCCATCAGTCAAAGATACCAAGTACTTCTACTACAATCGTATCATTGACACAATCATTGAGACCCAACGTGCTGATGAATTCATCATTGCAATGTGCAAACTTATCCAACGACTCGCTATCGACCGTCTTCATCTTCTTGGAGATATCTTCGACAGAGGTCCAGGTGCACATCTCATTATGAATACCCTTCGCAACTATCACCACTTTGATATTGTCTGGGGCAATCATGATATTGACTGGTTTGGTGCTGCAGCAGGCAACAGAGCGTGTATCTGCAATGTCATACGTCTCTCGCTTAGATATGGAAATATGGCAACATTGCAAGACGGTTATGGCATAAGCCTTCTTCCACTGGCTACATTTGCTCTCGACACATATACCGACGACCCATGTGAGCAGTTCTTGGTGGTAGATGTCAATGATGAGGTGAAGACCGATGCAAAGACCAACCGCCTCATCTCACAGATGCACAAGGCGATTACTATCATCCAATTCAAGGAAGAAGCTAAGATTATCGACCGACGTCCCGACTTCAAGATGGACGACCGCAAGTTGCTTGGTAACATAGACTTAGAAGCTGGCACTTGCACCATCAATGGAACTGCATACGAGATGACTGACATGCAACTTCCTACTCTCAATCCTGCCGATCCTTATGCATTGACAGAAGAGGAAGAACAGTTGATGAAGCATCTTGAACACTCTTTCCTCACGAGCGAGAAGTTGCAACGCGATGTGGACTGTTTGTTGACTCACGGATGCATGTACAACATTACCAATAGCAATTTGATGTTCCATGCAAGTGTTCCTCTCAACGAGGACGGAACTTTGAAGGAAGTTGAGATTAGAGGCAAGAAGTACAAAGGTCTTGATTTGATGAAAAAGACTGGGCATCTTGTTCGCAAGGCATTCAGCAATGATGTCAACGAAGAAGAGAAACTCTTTGCTATCGACTATATCTGGTACCTTTGGTGTGGGCCAGATTCACCACTCTTCGACAAAGACAAGATGACAACCTTTGAGCGTTACTTCATCTTGGACAAGAGCACTCATACTGAAGCAAAAGGCTACTATTATTTATATAATGATAAGGAAGAGGTGATTGATCGCATTCTTGATGCGTTCGAAGTGGGAGGACAACATCGCCACATCATCAACGGACATGTTCCTGTTCGTGCAATCAAAGGCGAGACTCCAATCAAAGCAAACGGCAAGTTGATGGTGATTGATGGTGGTTTCTCAAAGGCTTACCAACCAAAGACTGGTATTGCTGGATATACTTTGACATTCCATTCTCGTGGTCTCGAACTTGTAGCTCACCAACCTTTCCTATCGTCAGATGAAGCAATCCGAAGCGGAACAGACATCAAGAGTTCGACTCAAATTGTAGAACTCAACGACCGACGCATCTATGTGAAGGATACCGATAAGGGAAAGATTCTTCTTGCAAAGGTTGATAATTTGAAAAAACTCCTTTATGCTTACCGCAATGGTTACATCAAGGAATTAAGACGATAATAAAAAGACTATTTACTAACATTTTAATACAAACGACTATGAAGAAGTTTTACTTGGCAGCAGTGATGGCATTTGCTTCACTCACAGCATTTGCTCAGAATTCAGTAAACATCAGTACTTACGAAGGTACAGATGTAACAAAGTATGAAGGCAATACAAAGACAGTTAATCTCAACCGTTACCTTTTCAAGGGATGGAATACAATCTGTCTTCCTTTCTCAATGACAGCTGCAGAAGTTGCAGAGGCATTTGGCACAGACTGTCGTCTCGAAACACTTGTTGGTGTTGAGAACGATGGTACAGATATCAAGCTCAACTTCCAGGATTGCAAGAGCAAAGGTCTTGAGGCAAACAAGCCTTATATCCTTTATTTTAATAAGGAGAGCAAGAGCGTGAAGTTCACAAGCGAAAAGAAACTTAAGAGTGGCAAGGCAACAATCAGCTTCACTGACGCTTCTGGTATTGAAGTTACTTTCGCTGGCGCTTCAAACAAGAAGAATGCTGACGGTCTTTACGGTATCCTCGCTAAGGACAACTCTGAGGCTGCATTCGTAAATGTTGACAACACAACAAGCGGATTCTATGCAACTCGTTGCTACATCAAACTCTCAAACGGTAATAGCACTATCCTTAAGACTAACCACATTGGCGAAGGCGACATCACAGCAATCAACTCAGTTATGAAGTCGAACGAGCGTGCTGACGTCTACAACATTTCAGGCGTTAAGGTTGCTTCTTCTGCATCAATTAGCGACATCAACGGTCTCAATAAGGGCATTTATGTAGTAAAAGGCAAGAAAATTGCAGTAAAATAACATTTTTTTCTTAAATAATTTGTCTATTTGATATAATTGTTGTTACTTTGCAAACGTTATGAAACAAATTAGCTTTACATATTGGCGTTGGCATAGCTTGGGATTCAAAAAATCGTAAGTCAAATGGTCATGCCCCTATGTATAAGTAAAAGAACATAGAATATGAAGAACCTTTCGTACTTGCGATAGGTTCTTTTTTTATAGGTCAAAATAACAACAAACAACATACAAATGAAAACTTACAATGTAGACGAAAACGGTTTCTATGGCAACTATGGTGGTGCTTACATCCCAGAGATATTGTACAAGACCGTTGAGGATTTGAAGAAGGCTTACTTGCCTATCATCACAAGCAAGGAATTTCACGATGAGTATTATGATCTCTTGAAGGATTATGTTGGTCGTCCTTCACCACTCTATTATGC
>DCIW01000009.1 GCA_002317225.1 Prevotellaceae bacterium UBA1716
AGTACTCAGGCAAGAAGATTGAGTACTTCGATCCAGAAGAGAACGCATCTTACACTCCATACGTTATCGAGACTTCAATTGGTGTTGACCGTATGTTCCTCTCTGTCATCTGCCACAGCTATGATGAAGAGAAGCTTCCAGACGGACAGACTCGTACAGTGCTCCATCTCCCTGCAGCACTCGCTCCAGTGAAGCTCGCTGTATTCCCTCTCACTAAGAAGGATGGTCTTCCAGAGAAGGCTAAGGAGATTATCGACTCACTCAAGTTCCACTTCAACTGCAAGTATGAGGAGAAGGATCAGATTGGTAAGCGTTATCGTCGTCAGGATGCTATCGGTACTCCATTCTGTGTTACTGTTGACCCTCAGACTCTTGAGGACAATACAGTCACTCTCCGTTTCCGCGACTCAATGGAGCAGAAGCGTGTTGCTATTTCTGAACTCCGTGGCATCATCGAGGATCAGGTTAGCATCCCAAGTCTCTTGAAGGGTCTTAAGTAATTCAATGCATTAATCACGTTACAAAATATGCAGATAGCAAGAAAGATAATTATGGGAGTTTTATGCTTGGCGGCTTTGTCGCTAAGCATGACCTCTTGTACAGAGAAGAATGAGGCGGGTGAATACGACAATTGGCAGTCGCGTAATGCTGCTTATGTCGATTCGATAGCAAAGGTTTGTAACAGTAATGCCGATGGCACATGGGCAAAGTTCTGTGCCTTCAATCTTAGTGACTCGGTCGAAGCCCTCACACCCAACAACAACCATTACATCTATGTGAAGAAGTTGGAGACTGGTTCGGGCACCTACAAGCCACTCTACAACGACTCAGTACGTGTTCATTATCTTGGACGCTTGATTCCTTCTGCATCTTATCCTGAAGGTAAGGTGTTTGATAAGAGTTACAGCACTTACAAGTTCAACGAACTCACTGATGTTCCAACGCTCTTCGGTGTGAATAAGGTGGTGACAGGTTTCACAACTGCTCTTATGAACATGAATGAGGGTGACTATTGGCGTGTGTACATACCTTATTATTTAGGTTATGGCACATCATCATCTTCGAGTGGTCTGCCAGCATATTCAACTTTGATATTTGATGTCAAGTTGGCTCGAATATACAAATACCAAATAGATAAGGACACAAGTTGGTACTAAACTTGAAGTTGGCTTCAGGTTTAAGTGAAAAGTGAAAAACGAAAAGTGAAAAATTTGCTGCCGCTGTAGTAAACCCTCCGGAGGGAATACCAAAGCGGCAGCAAATTTTTCACTTTTCACTTTTCACTTTGAACGTTAAGAATGCTCTTAACGTTCAATTGTCTGATCTCTATCTGGACCTACACTTACAATAGCGATTGGAGTTTCAAGTTGCTTTTCGAGATATGCGATATAGTCGCTGAACTGCTGTGGGAACTCAGCTTCGCTCTTAATCTTAGTGAGGTCAGTCTTCCAGCCTGGGAGTTCATCATAAACTGGTTCTACATCATCAATCTCGTATGGGAAATAGTCGATAACGCTACCGTCCTTCAACTTGTAAGCAGTACAAGCCTTGATTGTGTCGAATCCATCGAGAACGTCGCTCTTCATCATGATGAGTTTAGTAACGCCACTGACCATGATAGCATACTTGAGAGCAACGAGGTCGATCCAACCACAACGACGCTCACGACCTGTTACAGCACCATATTCGTGACCGATAGCACGGATAGTAGCACCAGTCTCATCGAAGAGTTCTGTTGGGAAAGGACCCGCACCTACACGAGTGCAATATGCCTTGATGATACCGAATACATCACCAATCTTGTTTGGACCTACACCGAGACCGATACAAGCACCAGCACAGATTGTGTTTGAAGAAGTTACGAATGGATAAGAACCGAAGTCGATATCGAGCATTGTACCCTGAGCACCTTCGCAGAGAACTGACTTGTCCTGCTTGAGGAGATTGTTGATTTCGTGCTCAGAATCAACGATAGGGAACTGACGAAGATATTCGATACCTTCCATCCACTTCTTCTCAACCTCAGTGATATCATAATCTGTATAGTTGAGTGACTTGAGGATAGCCTCGTGGCGAGCCTTAGCGGCAGCATACTTCTCTGGGAAGTTTTCGAGGATGTCACCTACACGAAGACCATTGCGGCTTGTCTTGTCTGAGTAAGTAGGACCGATACCCTTACCAGTTGTACCAACCTTATTCTTACCCTTTGCAGCCTCGTAAGCAGCATCGAGAAGACGGTGAGTAGGCATGATGAGGTGTGCCTTCTTAGATATGTGGAGACGGCTCTTGAGTTCGTGGCCCGACTTCTCGAGGTCTTTAGCCTCGTCCATGAAGAGGTCTGGAGCGAGAACCACACCGTTACCAATAATGTTTACCTTGTCGCCCTGGAAGATACCAGATGGGATTGAGCGAAGGACATACTTCTGACCTTCAAACTCGAGTGTGTGTCCGGCGTTAGGACCTCCTTGGAAACGAGCAACTACATCGTAGCGTGGAGTGAGCACGTCTACAACCTTGCCTTTACCTTCGTCTCCCCACTGGAGACCTAAAAGAACATCTACTTTCATTGTCTTTTTATATTTTGGTTTATATTACTTTTCTTCAATCTCTAACCTCTAACCTAATAACTCTAACCTCTAACCTAATAACTCTAACCTTTCATCTCTAACCTCTAACCTTCAACCTCAATCCTTCCCAATTCCGACTTTCTTCAACTCCTCAGCCATATTTGCCAAGTCCTTATCGATTTGTGCAAAACGCTTTTCTTCGCGAGTCATGTTAGCAAGTCGTTCCTTCTCTTCCTTCTTCTTCTTCTTGTTGATAACAGCCTTGCACTTGCTGCAGAGTCCGAAGATATAGGCTATTCCTGCTTCTTTGCTGAATCGTGGGGTCTTTGCATTTCCTAATACATAGTCAATCTGCTTGTCAACCAGGTCGGTAATCATACCGCAAGAAGTACAGATGTAATGGTGGTGGGGCTTCACACCGATGGCTCTTTCGTAAAGTTTGATGCCATTCAACTGGTGCGCTTGAACAATCTTCAGTTCTTCGAGAATATCCATGGTAGAGTATACTGTTGGTCGACTCACAGGGAAGTCATCAGGCATCATCCCTTGTATGTCCTCTACGGAGTGGTGACCTTTCATGTCAAGTACAACATCCAAAATGGAAAACCGCTCAGGCGTCTTCCTCATCTTTTTTTCTTCAATATGATGAGTCAGAATAGCCTTTGCCTCTTCGCGAATACTGTCTTTTGCCATAGCCGTATTATCAATGATGCCACAAATTTAGCACTTTCCGTTGGTTATAGCAAATAATCAGCGACTTTTTTGACCTTTAGGGCATTATCTTCGCTCTGAGAGGCAAAGATTTGCAATGCCCTAATAGCATATTTGTTGTCTAAAGCCGTTGATGCTTGGTCGAGGAATTCGTCTGCAGAGCGTTCCGAAAGTTCACTTTTTCGCATGAGGTGGCAGAGGGTGAGGTAACCGCAGTTCTGCAACTGCACGCCCCCTTCGGGGGTAGGGGGACTTGCAATCCACTCGAATGCCTTAACCGAAGCAAATGGCAATCGGGTCATCAAGTTGATGCAGAACATCTGTGCAATCTCTTCCGTTCGGATGTTTTCCACCCAGATATCGCATAATTCCTCATCAAATCGTTCCACAGGCATTAAGATGGTCGCAAGAATCTTGCATTCTCTCACGCTCTCATTCCACAGCACCTGTGCCAATTCATGACTTGCTTCATTCTCAAACTCCTTTGCTATCGCATGAATCCTTGGCAACTCAATGCCCCAGTTCACCCTATAGTCCGCAGTTTGTCTCATGGCAGCCGAAGCGATCCCATTCATGTTCGCCCTCAGCTCTTTTTTTATGTCTAAAAGAATATCTTTCATATTTTTTGCACCAAGGTGCGGGAAAGAAAAACATGTAAAAACATATAAAAACTTAAAAAACATTCATCTTCTTTCAAGGTGTAAAAGGTTTTTGTGTGGTTTTTATAGGTTTATACCGGTTTTAACTTCGTCCACCGAAGGTGTATTAATAATATATACTAAAATGAATAATCCCTACTATATCTCAACATTTGCTCGGCATAACCTTCATTGTACGAGATAGTTACATCTATGATGTTACCTTGAGCATCTTTGATGGCATCATATCGAGGATTGATGAAACCTTTGTATGGAGCGAGATTGAGTTTCTTGTATCGCTCAAGCACCTCCTGATGAAGTTCCGCATCCACCTTCACACCATAGTTCTCAACAAGATTCTTGGCAGCCTCATAATCGCCAGTCGATTTGATACGCTGAATCTCAGCAAGCAATTCGCCGAATATCTCACGAAGACGGACATAATCGTTGATTTTAACGAATGTTTTTCCATCTTTCTTCACCATTTCAACAGCAGGTTCACTAACCTCTGAACTCACATCACTAACCTTATTCAGAGCCCAACGAGCAATCAAAGCACGATTTCTCATGTGCGATTCCTCAATATTATCACCAGGTTTGATACGAACCAGCTGAGTTATCAGCCCGTTCATCATCTGTCCGTAATAACTTGCCTTATAAGCCTCGAGATCAGGAGTGAGACCGAGTTCAACGAGTTTTGCATCAGGAAGATAATAGAGGGCAAAGAGGTCTGCACGAGCCTCCTCGATAGTGCTTCCGTAAGCCTTCAGGCCATCGCTATCAACACCTTCGAGCAACTTGCCACTTCCATGCCCCAAGCACTCGTGCAAGTCGGTATGCAAGTCGTCAGTCAAGTCGCCATACTTCTTAATAATCTCGATTTCATCGGCAGAAAATGCGAATTCATCGACAAATCCATTGCCCTTTGCGGCCTTATTGTAAGCATCGGTCAAGTTACCTATAGTCACCGATTTGCTTCCATGTTCTGCACGAATCCACTCGCTGTTAGGCAAATTGATACCAATAGCCGAAGCAGGGTAGAGGTCGCCCGCAAGAATTGCCGCATTGATAACCTTCGCACTCACGCCCTTCACCTTATCCTTCTTAAAACGAGCATCCACCGGACTGTTATCCTCAAACCACTGAGCATTGTCCGAAAGCGTCTCAGTACGCTTGGTAGCAACCAAATCCTTGAAGTTCACGATGCTCTCCCACGAACATTTCAAACCGAGAGGATCGCCATAACACTCGATGAAACCATTCACGAAGTCGATGAGTGGTTCTGTGTTCTCTACCCAAGCGATGCTGTATTCATCGAAAGTCTTCAAGTCGCCAGTTTCATAATATGATACGAGCAAGTCGATTACCTCCTGCTGCTTCTCATCCTCAGCGAATGGTCGGGCAAACTTCAGGTACTCCACAATCTTCGTAAGAGCAGCACCATACTTCTCGCTTGTTGTCCACTTCTCCTCATAAATCTCACCATCTTTCTTCACAAGAGTCGAATTCATTCCATACATCACAGGGTGTCCGTTGTCCGTAGTCCTTCCTCCTTCTTCCTTCTGTTTGTTATAGAATGCCTCAGCCTCTTCCTGACTAACACCTTGGTAATAATTGCAAGCACTGGTCTTCACAAGGTCTTCACCTTCAGCAAGGTTCACACGCTTCTGCATCACATCAGGATTGAAGATGACATCCACAATCTCCTCCAATTCGCTCTCACTATAATTTTGCATTTTGCATCTTGCATTTTGCATTACCCCCTTGAGCCATTCCTTCGAAAATCCCGGAACGAACTTCTCGCATCCATAATGATGATGAATGCCGTTCGAGAACCACACCCTCTTCAGATACACCTCAAAGGCTTTATAGTCTTCCGATTCCTTATCCCCTTCATAATTAAGGTATAGGAGTTCTAACACCTTCCGAATCTTCAAGTTATACACTCCATTCTGATCGAACAGAATATCTCTGCCCCACAGAGCAGCTTCCTGCAGGTAGTAAATAAAAGTCTTCTGCTTAAGGCTCAATTCCTCAAATCCATGAACCTTATATCTGAGCATCTGTAAGTCCGCAAAACGCTCATCATTGTAATTGAAATTATCGTTTGTCATATATATGTTTTTTTACACCTTCGGTGGACGAAAGAAAAACCGGTAAAAACCTATAAAAACAAGGAAAAACATTGCTTTTGTTGTTATTCTTCTATTCGTCTGCTATGATGTTATAATGAATTAGAAATAACTTACTGTGTTTTTATCTGGGTCATAGTAGAATTTCTCGCACTGATCGTAGATAGGCGCAAAGTTGTATATAAACAAACTTCTTTAGCTTGATTTTCAAATCCTCATCCTTTAATTCTTCAATTAACATAAGTGTTTGTTTTAAAAGGTTTTTATATGTTTTTACGGGTTTTTCTTTCGTCCACCGAAGGTGTATAAGAATTCATATTCTTCCTCATTTCCCCCGGAGTGCCGCCCGCATATTTCCTGAATGCCATAAAGAACGACCATTTGTTCTTAAATCCCACGAGGATGCCGATTTCCTCCACCATCAGATGTGCCTTCTTCGGGTTGAGCAGATACTTCTGTGCATCACGGATGCGGAGAGGCAGCACGATGTCCGAATAACTCTTCCCATACACCCTTTTCAATAACCTTGCCAGTTGGAACGCACTCATCCCCAACTCTTCCGCTAATTTCTGAGCCGAATAGTCCGGGTCGCGATAATGCTTCCCCTTCACCAGAATCTCATCAATCCTCTTTTTCCATTCCTTATCTTCCATAATCACCTTATTATTTTTCTGCAAAGTAACGCAAAAATATTGACATATTCAAATATTCCCCATCTAAATATGTCTAAATGCCCTACATCGCCCCTTCAAAACGTCCATTAATGTCAATTTTAGCATACCATATACGTCCATAATGACATTATTTTAACCCAAATTTGATGTTTTTTACCGAAATCGTGCACTACATTAAGTAAAATTGAGTATCTTTGCCTCACGAAAAAGCACAACTTTATCACAAATCTATTGATTTTAAAGATATTATTATGAAAAAACAATATAAACTACCCACAATGCATGTGAGTCCTATTTCGCCCACAAACATAGTGTCCACAAGCAAGAAGGAGATAAAATCTATCCTTCGCACCCAGGACCCTAACGACAAGACGCACTACTACGACAAGGGTGTCTCAAACGAATGGTAATCCCTTACCGAACGCCCCATGTCGACACACACACATAAAAAATAATTACCTACACATTTCAAGAGAATTAGTTACCCGCCCCTTACACAAGGCGAAAATCAAATATTATCAAACCAACTATACTTTTTATGAAAAAAGCATTAACGCTATTAATTCTTTCTGTGCTCATGGCTTTTACTGCCTCAGCACAACGAAAAACTGACCCGCTCGATAGAGGAGTCGTGGCAGTAAAGACCTCATCAGGAGTCTTTGTCAGTTGGCGAATCCAAGCTGATGAGTATTATGATGTTAAGTACAACATCTATCGTAACGGAACAAAACTTAATTCCACTCCACTCAATGTGTCTAACTATACCGACAACAGTGGAACAGCTTCAAGTACATATACTGTGAAGGCTGTAAAGAATGGTGTTGAAGGTAGTGCGAGCAAAGCTGCAAGTGTGTGGACTTCTGTGGATGGTAATAATAATACGTTCCTTAGCATTCAAATGCAAGATGTTGTAGACAGAAACGGAAATGTAGTTTTCTGTTCTTGTGGAAGCCATTCTCCAGGCAGTTCAGTTGCACAGAATTACACACTTAACGACTGCTCTGTTGCCGACCTTGATGGTGATGGGGAAATGGAAATAATTGTAAAGCGCATTAATGCCTCAGACGCAAATTCAGCTGATCCATACGCTTTCAATAACGAAATATATTCAACCACTAATAATCGCGCTTACGTTCTTCTTGAGGCATACAAACTTAATGGCACTCGCCTATGGTGGATTGATTGTGGTCCTAATATGGTCAGTCTCAACTCTACAGAGATAAACATTGTAGCTTACGATTGGGACGAAGACGGAAAAGCAGAGGTTATCCTCCGTGGTGCAGATAATATGATTATCCATAAGTCTGATGGTAGTGTGTATAATGTAGGCGATATGACAAAGAACTATCGTTATGATACAAGCCATACTGATGCTCAATATGCATGGACGAAGATTGGTAATGAATATTTGCTTTATCTTAATGGTGCTACTGCAAATCCTTATAGTGTTACGGAGTTCCCGCTCAAGCGATTGGAAACAGGCGAGACTCTTGCTTCTGCTTGGGCAGAAGGTAACACGAAGCAGGCTTATGGCCATCGCTCAAGTAAATATTTCTTTGGTGCCCCTGTTCTTGATGGACGCAAAGCAAGCATTTTCCTTGCTCGTGGTATCTACACTCAGACAAAGATGTGCGCACTTGATGTAAATCCATCAACACACGCTCTTACTACTCGCTGGACATGGAAGTGCAATACAAAGGGAAGTGCTTGGTATGGTCAGGGTAACCATAATATGAATATTGCAGATGTCGATGGTGATGGTTGCGATGAAATCATATATGGTTCAATGGTTATTGACAATAATGGTAAGGGACTATCTACAACAGGACTTGGTCATGGTGATGCGTTGCATACAGGCGACCTTGACCCATTCCGTAAAGGTCTTGAAACATTCGCATGTAATGAAGATAGCCCATCAAGCAATTTCCGTAATGCCGCAACATGCGAGGTTTATTTCAGAGAAGGTCCACATTATGACGATAATGGTAAACTTGTTGATGATGGTCGATGCATGGCTGGCAATTTTTCTAATGATTACCCTGGTGGCATTGGCGCATCAACACAGACTGGAATTATCGCATTGAGTGCTACGACTCCTACAGCTATCTCCGGATGGGACAACAACTGGACTACCAACACCCCAAATCCCGCACTCAATTTCCGCATCTATTGGGATGGGGACTTGCTTGAAGAATCAGTTAATGGCCCAGGAAGTAGTGAAGGTGATTTGTTTGTTGGTAAAAATGGACAAAGACTCATACTCACATCAGGTGCAAAATGCAATAATGACACCAAGAAGAACCCTTGTTTCTCAGGTGATGTCATCGGTGACTGGCGAGAGGAGTTGATTATGCGTTCTGCAGATGACAAATCACTCAGAATCTATACTACACCTATAGCAACAAGTAATCGTGTTCCATGTCTTTGGTACGACCCAGAGTATCGTCAGGCTATGGTTTGGCAGATGTGTGCATACAATCAGCCTCCTCATGTTAGCTATTTCATGGGCGAAATGGAAGGACTCACAAAGGTACCTGTACCACTGACTATGACTGGACGTACCGAAATCACATCTGATGGAGGTGTAGTTCCTACTTCTGCAAATGGTACTGATGTTATTGCATATAATAAAAATGTAGGTGTTCCATCAGCAGGTGCTGCTCCAAGTCAGCTTATTATCGACGTTCCATCTACAGTCAGTGGTAATGACAACAACAATAACATCACCTACTCCTATGCTTCAAAAGAACTTGGCTCTTCTTCAAACAATGGTGACCTTACAGGCAATATGCACCTTATAAAGCAGGGAGATGGTCTCTTGAAAATTACAGCACGCGATTACTCATATACCGGAAATACAGATGTTTATGCTGGTTCAGTTTATTTCTGTGGTACACTCAACAGCCCAGTTTGGATGAACCGCCACACAACTCTCTATACCTCTGGTACATACCATCGTGCTGTTACTATGGAGTATGGTTCTACTCTTTATATCACTAAGGATAACAGCAAGTCAGATGGTTCTGCTCCTACAATCGAGTATGCCACAGCAACTGTCGATACTCTCAATCTTCACGAAGGTTCCCGAGTTGTATTTGATATTGACAAGGCAAGTGCTCAATCTGACGTTCTGAACTTAAAGAAATTGTCAATCCGTAAACGTGATTGGCAATATGGTCCAGAGTACCTTGCTCCTGTATTCAAGTTCAACTCAACATCTGCTCTTCAAAAAGGTAATTATAAAATAGGTACAATAGGTTCTGTCGATGGACTCCTTTCTGACGCTATCATCGAAGGAACTTTTGCTTCAGGCACAAAACAGAGGCTCTCATCCCAAAGTGGTAATCTCTACCTTAAGGTTTATGATGAAAATGAAGATGATCCAATCCTTCCTCAGTCATCTGTCGCAATGACTTATGTTGATTATAGCAATCCAAGTACTTCATACGGAATTGTTACACCAACAATAGCTGGTTATAATACAATTTCTGGTGGTAATATTGGTTTCGGTAATACTGGTTGGGGTGCAAACTATATAACTTACGTGAAACTTGACCTCTCAGAATATAAGGAGCATAATGTCAAGAGTGTTGAATTCTCATTCAAGGGTTCAGGCTCTACAGACGGCAAGCGTAGTACAGGATGGGGTATCGGTTATAATAGTTCTGAGTGGACATCAGATATGACATACGATACTGCCGACAAGTCAATCACAACTATCGGTGCTGTACAGTATGGAACTACTAAATCTTCAGCAGTTTACGAATCTTTCACTTGGGACATTACGGATGTTTACAATGCCGATGAAGATGGTATCATCACTATTCTTATCTACGAAACAGCAGCTGCTGGTGGCTATGTGAAGGAACCTGCTGTGGAAGTTGATTATGAATATGTAGAAAAAGAAGAAGAACCTACAAATGTGATTGCAGGTACTACAACTACTATCCTTAACCAAGATTTTGAGGATGCTTCAACAATAACAAGTGGTTGGACTTCATCTGTTTCTGATAGATTCTTCTCTACTCAGACATCCCTTAGCGATGATACTCATTATGCTAAGTTTGATGCAGGCTCAACAAATGGTGCTGTGTTCACTTATAGTTCTTTGGTTAATGCTGGAACAGCATATACTTCTTTAAGTTCTTATACATTAGAGTTCGATTTTGCTATTATTCCGACAAACGGAGCATCAAGTAGTGCTGCACAAACCCCAACATTTACTATTTACGACAAGAACGGTAATAGTTTGTGCCATTGGCAAGTAACTACTGCTGCAAAAACTGCAGCGGCAAATTCTACTGGTCAGTTCTATTTGGGAACAACAGAAACTGGCACTTTCACTGCAAATCTTACTCCTTTCTTCTATCATGTGAAGATTACAGGTAACAGTGATGGCACAATAATGACTGTATCTGACCAATTCGATGAATCTGAACAATATACATTAAGCAATAACTTGATTTATATTGGTCGCTGGATATATTCTACAGGAAAGCAATATGGTGGATTGTGCTTGGATAATATCAAGTTGTATTCTTCTGTTCCTTCTTCTCTCACACTCTCTCCTACTGCTTCAGACGATTACGAATCAGGTATCTACCAATCAGTTACCCTCAATCGCACATTCAAGTCTGGTTACTCAACTCTCTGTGTACCATTCAATACCACAGTGGCTGAATTCACAGGTGGTGATGCAGAAGCATTTGCTGCTTACTTCAGCAAGGTAGAAGAGATTGATGGTATCTGCACTCTTGGCTTCACTAACACCAAGAATATCGAAGCTAACCAACCTTACATCATCTATCTCAGCGAAGCTCTCGAAGCACCAAGCTTCAAGGATAAGCCTGTATTCGCAGAGAATGCCAAGACTGTCACAGTGGGCGACTGGTCGATGACTGGTAACTACACTCCTAACAAATCGATGGAAGGCCTCTATGGTGTGGCAAACAATGCTGAAATCCGTAAGGGTGGCTCAAGCTCGTACATCAACGGATTCACAGCCTACCTCACAGGTTCTACCGCTAATGCACGCATCCGCTTCTCTAATGGCGACGAGACTGCCGTACAGAACGTAAATGCAGGTGACCCAACGATCACCGCAATCTACACCGTCGGAGGCACTCGAGTAGCCACTCTCCAGAAGGGTGTCAACCTCGTCCGCATGAGCGACAATACAGTTCGTAAAGTATTTGTAAAATAATGATTTGTCTTTCATAATAATGATTTTTTATCAAGAATTAGTGAATTTGTGAATCTCCGGAAAGTATTGGAATTAATAAGAATTGGTGAAAAGGCCTTGTGCGGCCTTGCCATCCGGTAGGCAGGAACAGAATGTTCCATTCACGGATTCTTATTAATTCAATGAAGTCTATGTGCAACTTTCACTTATTGACTTTGTCAAGCACTTCATGGTTCACTAATTCTTGACATTGAAAATCAGCCTATTATATACTTGTGATACTTCACTATAATAATTCAAACTCAATGAAAAGAATAATTTCAATCATAGTTGGTATGCTGCTCCTTGCAGCACCAGCATTTGCCCAAACAGGCTACTATCGAGGCAATCTCGTTGACCCCAAAGGTGACAATACTATCACCGTAGCCGACCTCTCCGCACTCATCCGACTCATCGACGACCAGACTCCGCTTGCACAGATGCCACGCGAAGCCGATGTGGATGGTGATAAGGACGTAGATCTTGAGGATGTCAAACTCCTCGTCCAGATAATCCTTGGCAACAAGCCCAAAGTATGGGTAAATCTTGCCAAAGACCTCTCCAACGATGGCAAAGGCACCTCCGGCGATGTCAAGGATGATGAGTTCAACGGCGAATTCGACTCCAAGCGTCGATAAATTGAAAGTTAATCGTCCTGTACGATTGAAGCCTAAGGCTTATTCTATGCTCCTATAGTGAGAGGGGGCACACACTATTAGTTCGAGGAGCTTCACACTATTAGTTCGAGACCCTTCATACTATAGTGTGTGGCCCTTCATTCTATAGGTACATAGTCAGCTTTTCGTAGGACTAAAAGGGTGATAAAAGTGATGAAGGTGATAAACTGGGTGATAAAATGAAAATAAATATCATCACTTAAACACCTTTTTGTCAATGTGTTACAAATAAAATGTGACAAAAAAGAATAATTTCTTATAAAACTTTTTACACCCGCGTACGTATAGAAAGTTTTATAAGATAAATATCAATTTTGTCACTTTCGTGCCATATTATACTATATTTCAATCACTTAAGTAGATATAAAAATATTTAAAATATCACTCAATTTATCACTTTACAGCGAAAACTGAATAACGTATCAATATTTATCGTACCTTTCACTGCAATTACAACACACACACATTATAGACGACCAACCACTGTCGTTACTAACGACCCCTCCTTGCCGTTATTATAGATCCTACTGCCTCTATTATTGACATGCCCCAATCATGAGAAACGCTTATGAAAACACCCGATTTGCTAACCCTAACGTCCAAAATCGTACCACTAATGTTAATTTATTAACAAATATTTAATTTTTCCGTAAATGTTTAATCAAATTTCACTTTTTTTCCGTATCTTTGCACGCGATGTAAAGCGGCCAATTACAAACATATGCGTAAGCAAAGTGAAATGACGTAAATAGCAGAAGATGAAGAGATGAATGAAATAAGCCGCTCCGCCCCGACGCAGTACTGACAGAGCCGATAAAGTCCATCCGCCAGGCCACGACAATCCTCTTTCTTTGTACTATCCCTCTTAAATAAACCTCTTAGACTATTAATTAATTCAATTTATAATTTTATTAACAATCAAAAAATCATGAAACGAAGATTTTTCCTTTCAATCTTAACTCTCCTCTTAGCGTTCGCAAGTGGAGGTTTGAGAGTCTTTGCTGATGATGCCATATTCGGATGGCGTATGTCTGGCACGGATGCACCAGAAAATGGTGTCACTATCGGTGAATGTACGGATAGGTTGGGCAGCATCACGTTTAATTCTGCCAGTACCGCAACATGGCAAGTTGAAAATGCTCTCTATTCGTCAGAAGTTGTTGACAACTATCATGCAAGTAACGGCAAGGCCCTGAAAGCTGGTAGCGATTATTTGTACATCAAGATTGAGCTTAAAGATGGTGCGAAATTCAAGACTGGTGACCGTGTAAATGTATGTGGTTATAACAGTTGGATTATTTCCTCTTCGGCTGATGATTCCAAACGCGGTGACATCTCTGCTGCTTTGGAAACTGGTACTGACAAGGACAACTATAAGGTTGGTTCGGTTCGTATTCCAGTAGGTATTGAGACTTCCACTATTTATTTGTCAAGAGCAAATAGCAGTAGCACAGGTGTTGCAAGTATTGATATCACTCGTGTGACTGGTAATGTGGTCGGACCTGATGCAAAGAATATTTCTTGGACAGGTAAAACTGCTGATGCGTATTCTGCAGCTTACGAGCTCGCTAAGAATACAGAATACAAATTCGAGTTTGATGTAGATAATGATGGTAAAACAGACCCATGGTTTTCTTGGGTTATCATGGCCAGCGAGAGTGAATCTAATTTGAACCCAGGTGATGATTATTTCAGTCTCAGACCTGATAATTACGTTTATGAACGTTGGTCTGGAAATTCACTCAACACCCTTGCACTTGTAGGTGGTGCTCTCGATTGGGAAACATTCAAACGTGACATCAATGGAGCTCATGTAACAGCAAAGGTTTCTTTCGACGGAACAAATATGTTCGTTTATCAAGTTATTGAAAACAATGGACGCACATATACATATTATTATCCTTATACTCTTTCTTCTGCTAAAGATAAGGTTTATCTTCGTGTAGGTGTAGATCAATCTCAGCTCACTCACTTCGCGGCAAGTGTAGTAGGTGCATTGAAATTGTATACTTACGTTAGAAATATTTCTGAAGAAGTTAAACCTGAAATGGGTTCTATTGTCATGACTAATCAACAAGGCGTGACAATCCTTGAAGGGTCTACTGTTGGTAGAGGTACTATTGTACGTTTGACTGCAACAGCTAATTCTGGATATGTTTTTGATCATTGGTCAAATGGTTCGAAAGAGTATTATCGAGAATTTGAAGTAGGTTCAAACCGTGATACAGAAGCACACAATTTCTCTGCTTATTTTAAGAGTTTGGCAGATTTTGAGACAAATTGGACATTGAAAAATACTTCAGGTCAGTTGTATGACAGCAAAGGAACTGCATGGTTCGGTAGCGGTCCTTGCAATTCATCTACGTTTACTAACGAATGGGATGGTGCCTATGATGCATCTGGTAATGAATTGGCAACAACAAAAGGGCTCCTTTTCAATAATAATGTACGATTAAACAATTATATTCTATTACAAGCCCCTTATGGCGAAATAAGCAAGGGTGCTATTAAAATTCCTGTTGTGGCAGGCGAAGTTGTCACTATTAATGCTAAAGGTTCTCGTACTGTAGGCTTGAAATTAGAGAATGCAGGAGTCTCTGATATATCTACTTCAACCACAGCAAATAACTATTCATTTGTTGCTGTAACTACGGGTTATATTACTGTTTCTCTTGCTGACTATACAGATGGTCGAACTGTTTCTATTAATAGCATTTCAAAAACTGCTGTTCGTGACTTCACATTCGCAGATGGTACTTCAGTTCCTGCTCAGCCTGGTTGTGTTGGTTATATCAATGCTCCTAAGGGTACTACTGAGTTGCAGCAGCAAATTGTTGACCTTTCTACATTCACATGGACTTCTTCAAATCCAGCAGATGTTTCTGTAGACCCATCAACTGGTGCTATCATTATTAATAACAGTTTCAACGGTTCTGTACAGATTACAGCTACTATGAACGAAGTTAAAGAAAATGGTACTGTTACCCTCCCTGCAGTAGCTAAGTCATACACTCTTACTACTTCAACAAACACAATGAAATTTGCGAATGAAGCTGTAAATGTCATATTGGACGAAAGTAGTATTGCTACTTATTGGCAGAGTGTAACTTGGACAGATCCTAATAACATTCCTGAAGGTGATATCAACTATACTGTTGTTTCTACAACAGCAAAGAAGGCCGAAGTCACTTCGGATGATAACGGTGATGGTTCTTGGAATGTTACAATCTTTGGTAAGGGTGTTACTGTGATCAAGGCTACTTGTGGTGCACTTAGTGCTACATATAAGATTACTTCTGCTGGTTTCGTATTTGACAACAATGGTGTTGATGTATATGACTTTGCTGGATATTATCAGCAAGCCATCTCAGGTGCTACCTATACAATTGCTCACAAATATGGTGCTATTGCAAGCACTAATATTGGTGTCAACTCAGACGGTTCACTCACTAACCTCCCTTCTTATGATGACAATAAGGGTGGTGCTATTGTGGTTGAAGCTACTGCTAATGTAAACGGCGAAACTAAGAAGGCTTCTTACGTTCTTACTATTCCTTATAAGAAATATGTATGGAACTTCTATAAGCAAGGTCTTACAGGTGATAATTATAATCAAGTATTGGCTCAGACTACTGATGGTGCTGATGGTAATAAGTATCACTTTGTATTTGGTGACCTCTTGCAAAATGTAAGATGTCCAGGTTCTGCTCCTGAACAGCCAGCAACTGGTACTATTCCTAATGATGGTAGTGGCGAGTTCCCAGGACAATATGCAATTGATGCAATCATTAATGATGCTATTAATGTTGGTCAAAAGACAAACCTTCAGAAGATGTTGCAGTGGAGAACTGACCAGGATTTGGAGTCAGTTAAGAATGATGCAAATGACCCACACAACTATTTCAATTATACATATAAAACTCTTGAACATCAGTATAAGAATTCTAAGAAGCCTATTTCTTACTCTAATGAGGCTCTCTTCTCTTATGTAAATGCAGTCAATGGTAACAATGCTCGTATCATCAGCGATACTCAGGGTCTTGTGTTCTCTTGTAGTGCTAATAAGTTTGGTATCAATGATAACCACACTGGAACAGTTCAGGACTATACAGAACAAGACCGTGCAGTTCTCTTGCGTGGTTATTCTTCTTTCACAGTTCCTCATGTAACAGAAGGACATTATATCAAGATTCATTGGTATCGCCATGCTCCAAACGCTGGTGACCAATTCTATGTTACTAATGCTAAGGACTTGGACGGAAAGACTATCAATCCAAAAGATAAGCTCCGTTTCACAAGTGCTCATTATACTCACCACAATTGGGAGGGTAGCCTTATTCTTCAGGCCGCATCTACAGGTGATGTGACTATTACTATTGCCAATGCCAATTGGACAGAGCTCTACAGAATTGAGGTAACTGACACTTACGAGTCAGACATGAAGCTTGCTGAAACTCACATTTGGAAGCCAGAGGGAGGTACTCCTTATGGAGGTACTAAAACTGCATTCGAACGTGACATCAATGATCCTAGTATCTACAATAGAACAAGATTGGATGATTCTTCTGGAGATTTTGGAGAGAGTGTAGTACAGAAACTTGTTTCACGTGTACAGACTCATGCAAAGGGAGGCGCTCTTATTGAGTCTCCAGCAGAATTGTATTTTACAGGTTATGCAGCACAGAACAACACTTGGAACGGTTGGATGAATAACAATGTACAGGTTGTTTTCGAAGGTACTGCAAGTTGTGACGTGAGAAACGATGACGAAAATGGTATTTCAAACATCTTGCCTACAGAATATATTCGAGTAGGTGCTGCTCTTGATTACCCTATGTTCCCATTGAGAAACATTAAGGGTGTTGGTACTATCAAACTCATTGCTCGTACTATTACTGGTTTTGATGGCGAACCTCACTATACTCTCAACAAGCAGGTTGCTTATGTTCCTGTTGGCGAGTATTCAGTTCAGGAATATCCATACACTTGGGACTTCACTAAGTACAACACTGGTAAGAAAAATGCATACTCTACCTCAGGTAGCGACTACAAGACTATTGATAAGTACGCTACAAGTCAGAATGCTGCTAACCATTATGGTAGCTATGCAGATGATTTGAAGATGGCTGCAAATGCTGCTCAGGATGTAAATAGTGGTTATGCATATATCGAAGGTCATAAGGCTCCAGTTTCGGCTCAGCGTAACAAGCGCTTCTTCGCTCAGGGTGCTCAGTTGGCTCTTGGTGATGGTGACTGTCACACAATCCTTGAGGCTGAAGGTCTCCGCATTAATCTTAACGCTGTAAATGATGCTAACAATGGTGCTGTTTACTTCACTAAGAACGGTGACGAAACAACTCTCGTTGTAAATGGTACTATCACAGTTCCTGAAGTTGACAAGGGCATGTATGTATTCGTTCGTTCTGCTGCTAAGCCAACAAGCGTTACTGGTGCTACAGAAGTAACTTCTAACGTGATCAAGAATGAAGTTGTTAACTACCAAGGTGGTTTCGATAATGGTGCATCTGTTACTCTCAAGCAGGCTGATATCCCAGAGAACGTTTGGGTATATCTCCAGGAAACTGAAGGTTTGAACGATGTTGTTATCACTCCTGCAGGTGCTGTAGAAGGTATCGGTGTTACTAAGTACTTCAAGAAGATGGTTCAGTTCGAAAACACTGATCGTGCTTCGTACACTACTGATTCACGTCATGAGCGTATCGACTACCAGAACACTGGTTTCTTCACTAAGCATGACCTCAAGGCTTACATCGCTTCTGATCCTGATCTTGATCTCGATGCAGAAAATCAGATGGATCGTGAAAATGGTACTACTGCAATCCAGGAAGTAACTGTTGTTCCAAGTTCAACTGAAGACCAGACTTCTCGTCGTGGTATCCTTCTTTGCGATAACGTAGAAGAAAGTACTTGCACAGCTCGTCCTCTTCTCCCACTCTTCGTTCCTGCATGTAATATCGTAAACGATAACATCTCTTCGAATAGATTGATTGCTGCTATTGGTTGTGATAAGAATGGTGTAGACGATGGTTCATGTGCTGTAACTGCTGCAACTGAAACTACATTCAACTATGTCATCACAAATTCTTACTACAATTGGGATTGGACAGAAAAGAAGAAGAAGGAGGTTGCTGGTGCAATTGACTCGTTCTTGCAAAATATTTCATTTGTCATCCTTCGTGAGGCTGGTAATGTTCGTCCAAATAGTGCTTACCTTTCTATTACAGTTCCTGAATTTAAACCAAAGAATGAGGTTAAGCAGCTCTACTTGTATGTAGGTGAAAGACTTGAAGAGGATGCAACAACTATTAGCAATGTTTATGCTGCTGATGCAATCGAGTCTGCAGAACCTGCAGAGGTATACACTATAACAGGTGTTAAGCTTCAGGGCATTCCTGCTAAGAAGGGCGTTTACGTAGTAAATGGAAAGAAAGTTTTTATTAAGTAATTTTTAAATAAAAAGATTGATTAAAAGAAAATGAAAAAGTTTTATTTAGTTCCAGCTATCAAAAAGCATTCAATTCATGGTAACGAGGATTTGCTCGTTGACAATGTCGGTGCATCTAAGGGTACAGGCCCAGGTTCAGGTGGCGCCAAGGAACGTGGCTCATTCGCTGAAGATAGCAACACAGATTTTTGGGGTAACTCTGAAGAATAATTCTGTGAGTACGCGATAGGTTAGTCCTATCATCTAATAATTGAATGAGGGCCGGCATGTCTGCTGGTCCTCATTTTTCACTCTATCTTTAATAAGAGAATAATGATAAAAGGTAAAAGTATAGTTTTGCTACCTACTGTTTCGTATTGTCGAAGCATGTTTTGCTTCGTGATAATGCTCGCTTTTGCTTCGTTGCATGTTTCAGCTGCTGAAGTGAACGACTTTTTTGTTGCTCCTGATGGTGTAAGTATTACTGTTTCGAACAGTACAAGTGCACCTTATTTGGTGAACGAGAAGGGGGAGTTGATGTCGGATATGCATGATGATAGTCGTTCTGCCACTATCACCTTCAACAATAAATCGAAGACTAAGTTGCTTTGTACTTTCGAGATTAGTGTCAGTTCGGAGAAGGGGTATGACAAGTTTGGTTTTGCTATTGGTGACGGAATGTATCAGTATATTTCGGGCGACAATTATAGCAAGGGCTTGTTCCAATATGTCGAGATTCGCATTGATGCGGGTTCAAGCTTGTCTTTCTGTTATTATAAGGATAAGAGTATGGCAAGTGGTAATGATTGCGGATATGTCCGAAATCTCGTGTTTGCTACCCTTGCAGATGATGCATCAGAATGGGCATATAGTCTAAGTTCTACTGCAACTACTCATACTGCTTCAGTACTTATGTATTATGGTAATGATGTGGATGTTGATATTCCAACTACTTTCACTCGTGATGATATTACTTATACTGTTAATGCCATCGGGCTGAATGCTTTTTACGGTAAGAACATGATGAAGAGTGTTTCGATTCCTTCTTCGCTCACTTCTATTGGTGATTATGCTTTCAGTTATTGCTCTTCGTTAGAAGAGGTGGTTTTGCCGAATACGGTTTCTTCCATCGGTATGTATGCATTCGAAGGTTGTACTAGTCTGGCAAGTATTAATATACCGACAAAGTTGACAGCCTTGTCCGATTATTTGTTCGAAGATTGTACATCGTTGACAGCTATTACGCTCCCTACAGGTGTTAAGTCGATAGGCTTTAATGCGTTTATGAATTGTAGGAATTTGGCATCAATCAATTTCCCGACTTCATTGACAAGCCTAGATTATTTTGCATTCAATAATTGTACGAGCCTGACTTCTGTGGTTATTCCGAAGTCTGTCACTTCGATTAATGATAACGTATTTGCGGGTTGTAGCAGTTTGACTTCGATTGTTGTGGATGCTGCAAATACCAAATATGATAGCAGAAATAATTGTAATGCAATTATTAGTAAGAGTTCGAATTTGCTGATCTCGGGTTGCATGAATACAGTCATCCCTGATGATGTCCCCATCATTGGCAGTTATGCATTCTATAAGTGTACCAAGTTGAAAGGCATTCATTTTCCCGAATCTGTAAAGGGTATAGGCTATAATGCTTTCGAAGGGTGTGAATCTTTGGTTTCCCTGGACCTTACAAGTGTTCAGAGTATAGGTTCGAGTGCGTTCTGTGGTTGTACGAATTTGAAGTCGGTAGAATTCAGCAATGAATTGCTTGCGCTTAGTGATTATGCATTCAAGGGCTGCTCAAGTTTGACAAATGTGGATCTCCCTGATTCGATAACGGTTGGAAAGAGTGTGTTCAGTCGTTGCTCTTCGCTCGAGTCTGCTACAATACCTGCTTACATTGGCACTCTTGGCGATGATTTGTTTGCTTATTGCTCGAACTTGAAGTACGTTGTATTCAACGGTAAGGTGAAAACTCTTTCTCCTTATGTGTTCAGACATTGTCCAAGTTTGACATGTGTGGTGGCATATAGTCAGACTCCTAATGCTGTTCAGTATAGTAAGGACTTCGTTGCTGGCAACACTTCGGGGCAAGCTACATCGTTTGCTAATTGCACTCTCTTGGTTCCATCCTCTGCGGTCGATGCTTATAAGTCGGCAACTGGTTGGAGGCTGTTTGGAACGATAGCGAGCCTTCCTTCGGAGTCGGGCAATAGTCTTTTTGCAGAAAAGGCGGTTGCTGAGGCGGGTAGCAGAATGACTCTCTCGGTTATGATGAATAATGAGGATGTGATTTCTGGTTTGTCGGCAAAGGTTAAGTTGCCGACTGGTTTCCGTCTTGCTGATGTCGAAAAGCCAATATCGATAGATACGGAGAGAGGAACGTCAGCTGACATGAATGCGAACTATGAAGTTTTGACTGATGGTTCGATTGACATCAGTGTGAATGCGGTTCCTGGCAATTCATTTTTAGGAACGTATGGAAGGGTGCTGGATATTATGGTCGATATTGCTTCTACTGTAACTACGGGTGATTATTACGTTGAGTTAAGCAACTCGAAACTCGTGACAGACTCAAGCCAAGAGATTGATTTGCTGAAATCAATATCGAACGTGAGGGTGCTTGGCATTTTGCTTGGTGATGTGAATCAGGATGGTGCCATCGATATGCTCGACGTTAATGCTGCTGTCAGCATTGTAACTGACAGGCCTCGCACCAATCTTCTTGAGGCGGCTGCTGACATGAATGGTGATGGCTTTATAAGCATTGCCGATGTGGCCTTGCTTATTGATCTCATCCAACGTAACTCAACTCCTTCTCCCGCCCAATAGCTCTCCCTACACCTTATTATATTATATATACGAACCAATCTCACAGTTTTCCCGAGATTGGTTCGTTTTTACACATAATATTTGCACAAACAAGAAATTATCCATATCTTTGCAGTCGATAAATGTATTCCTTTGTATATAATGAAAAAATTAGTTGCTATTTTAATCTTAATGGCCGCTGGTTGTGCTATGGGCATATCCTCATCTTTATATGCCCAATCAGTAAAACCATATTTCGGCCAAACACCTGACCTGAAGGTTAGTGGTAAGGAATTTGTTGACCCTAATGGTCGCCCAGTAACATTGCATGGAGTGATGGATACTCCAAGCAGATATTTCAATGGTGGTCGTTGGGATCAGTCAGGGTGGGCATGGAACGAAACATATTCTGACAAGTTAGTTCAGCCATGTCGAAACTATTTCACAAGTATCTTCAATGCAATCACAAGTAAGGAAAAGGGCACCTATTGCAACCTTTTCCGTCTGCATCTCGATCCTTGTTGGACTAACGATCCTAACAAGACTGCGACTAATGGTGGTGGCGAAAATGACATCAGCCGTTTCTCTGCCGATCGTCTGAGAACTTTCATGTCGTCTCTCTATATGCCTATTGCTGAAGATGCCATTGGGCATGGCTTGTATGTGATTATTCGTCCTCCGGGTGTGTTCCCTGAAAATGTGAAAGTGGGTGATGCTTACAACCAATATCTTCTTACTGTATGGGACATTGTATCGAGCAATGCATTTGTGAAGGCTCATCAAGGACAGATTATGCTTGAGCTTGGCAACGAACCAGTTAATATGACTAAAGCTGACGGTTCGAAAGGTGGTCACATGGCTGCTTATTTCCAACCTATAGTAAATAAGATTCGTGAGAATGGTTTTAATGGTATCTTGCTCCTTCCTGGTACAAGCTATCAGGCTATGTATAAGGATTATCTTGACACTCAATATAGTGTTTGGGAAGATGGCGGAATAAAGTATTATACTGGTAAAAGTATCTCTGATCCAAAGAACAACTACGGATATGCAGTACACAACTATCCCGGATGGTATGGTGGATGGGATGTAAATCAGACGCTTGAAAACTATATTGCCACCTTCGAAGATCAAGTCTCTGTGGTAAATTCAAATCCTATCGTGATAACTGAGGTTGACTGGAGTCCTATGAAAGAAGGTGCGGGCCA
The DNA here is from genome assembly GCA_002317225.1 of Prevotellaceae bacterium UBA1716. GTDB lineage: Bacteria > Bacteroidota > Bacteroidia > Bacteroidales > Bacteroidaceae > Minthosoma. The sequence goes on from DCIW01000009.1 coordinate 23,088, forward strand.
CTGGAACGAAACTCATACTCAATATACAGAAGGTAACTTCGGTACTTGGGGTACTGCTACTACAAACGGTCAGACATCTGGTGTGTCTTATCAGAACACTCAGAATATCGGATGGGGAAACAGATATAAGACTCTCATCGACAAACATACCAATATCTCATGGACATTGCAAGGTACTACGACTTATGTGGATATGGACAAGTATCTTGCAAATGGTACTGTACAACCAGCATTCCTCGATAAGATGAAAGCGGCAGGTTATCCTGATGCCCGTCAGGCTTGTAGTGGAGCGTGCTTCGATTGGTATAAGGAATATGCTGCAGGTGAGCGTTTGCCTATGAATCTCTCTACTGAGACATATATAGTTCACTCAAGCAAGGAGGTCAGTACGGCTGCCGACCAACTCGACGGCAAGACGTTTGTTCTGGCTGATGCTGAGGGTAAATATGTGTTTGACAATACAAATCAAGACCTATCTCCTCTTTCGCTTACAGATGTTGCAGGTATGAGTACTAAGTACCCTTATGCAAAGTTTACTAAAGTGACCGATTCGGGTAAAAGTGGTGATGTATATACTATCCAACTTTGCAATGCGGAGGGCACATTCCTTTCTGTTTATGGATTGAAGGGGTATGTGAACTTCCAACCAACAGGCAATGTGGTTTTCGCATTGGATAAGACTAATACTTTTGGTGACCAATCGTACAAATATGGTCAGGATGGTGATTATCTTGCCCTTTGGAGGGTAAGCTATGAGTCGGGCAAGGGCTATGTTCTTGAGAATGTGGGACGCTCGGGTACTTATCTTTCTCCTGCAAGTGCCAGTCCTCTAACTACAAAGACTTATGTACGTCTGTTTACGGACTTTGGAGAGGAGGAGGTTGACAAATGCCTTAAGGTGACGACTTCTGGTGCAAAGACCAATTCATGGGATTGGCAGATAAGATATCCTCTTCCAACTGCTCTCGAAACAGGAAAGACATATACAATTGAGATGGTCGCTAAGGCTGGTGCTGCTGTTAATATTCAGCCTATTGCTGTTGATGATGATTCGTCGGAAAGAGACCAATGGGGTGGTTCTGCGGATGTTCAGTATCTTGGTGCAAGTATAACTACTGACTGGTCAACAGTATCATTTGAGACTAATGGTAATTACCCTTACGACTACCTTTATTTTAATATAGGTAGTGTGAATGGTGATCTCATGATTTCTAATCTGAAGATTACGGAGAAGTCAACTAGTACTGTCGTTCTCGATAATAACATGAATGACAACAGCACTTGGACAAAGACTCAGAGCGAACTCACATTGGCTACTGTACCGGTAAGCGAGAGTGCAGAAGAAGGTGGTTCGGGTGATACTCCTTCTACGGATACCGCTGACCCTAACTTCCATATCTACCTCTGTTTCGGTCAGTCAAATATGGAAGGTAATGCTACTCCTGAAGCAGTTGACCTCACAGACCCAGGTGAGCGCTTCAAGATGATGGCTGCTGTGGATTGGTCTGATGGAAGTCGCAAAAAGGGCAACTGGTATAATGCTATTCCACCTCTTTGTCGTCAGGGAACAGGTCTTACTCCTGCAGACTACTTCGGTCGCACTATGATCGAACGACTTCCCGAGAATGTGAAGGTTGGTGTCATCAACGTAGCAGTTGGTGGCGCTCCTATCGAACTCTTTGATGAGGATGTAAGTCAGGCAAGTGGTTATTTTGATAGTCAGGCTGATTGGTACAAGGGTTACTGTGCTCAGTACGACTACAACCCTTACCGCCGCCTTATCAATATGGCTAAAGAAGCTCAGAAAGTAGGTGTCATCAAGGGTATCCTTTTGCATCAGGGTGAATCAAACAACTGTCAGCAGGATTGGCCAGGCAAGGTTAAGACTGTTTACGACCGCATCTGCGCTGAACTCTCTCTCGACCCAACACAGACTCCTCTCCTTGCTGGTGAGATGGTTCAGCAGGATATGGGTGGTGTATGTTGGGGACATAATGCTATTATCGCTACGCTCCCTCAGACTATCACAAATTCTTATGTCGTAAGTTCTAAGGATCTCCCATGTGTTCAGGTGGAAGGCAACAATGGCCTCCACTTTACTGCCGCTGGTTATCGTACCCTTGGTGAGCGTTATGCTAATAAGATGTGTGATATCCTCGGAATTGATTACACAAATGATGGGACAAGCAAGGCTATTGACATCACAAAGCAAGATAGTAGTGATGGCGATAACAATCTGGAGATATCAATAAGCAACGGTGTGACTTCATACACCACGAAGGGAACAGATGTTAATGTGCTCTTCAAGAATAAGAATGTAGATGTAACTGGTTACAATCAGATAAAGTTCACATTTGCTGAGGCAACACCTGTTGATCTTTCCTTTGCCCCTTCATCAAGTTATCAGACTATCAGCATCCCAAGAGGTACCACTGAATATATATACGCAATCCCAGATGGAACTATTACGATGGAAGAGGTGACTCTCTTAGCATTGTGGCAACCAGGAGGCCAGACAGTCAAGATTTCTTCTGTAGTTCTTACTAATGGTACAAACCCAACAGTTATTACAGGCAAACAGACTTGCAACATCACAGTTGGTGGAGAGTCTCGCTCATACGTGCTTTATGTTCCTACAAGTGTTAAGAGCAATCCTGAACTTGTATTCTCTCTCCATGGAGCAAATAATTCACCATCATCGGGCAGACCTGAATATGGTCCGGTTGCTGATGCTAATGGTTTTGTGGTGGTTTATCCTCAGGGCCAGACACAGGACTTCTATCTTGCTGGCATGCAAGGTGCCGGTTGGGATGCTACCGGTGAGAACAACAAGGAGATTGACTTCCTCAAGGCTATCATCGCAGATATTAAGGATAAGGGCATCAATATCAACGAGAAGAAGATTTATTGTAGCGGTTTCTCTAACGGTGGTATGATGACTTATGCTGCCTCAAATGCTGCAAGTGATGTCTTTGCTGCCTTCGCTTCTATCAGCGGTTTCCCTGTGAATGAATATCACCTTCAGCACCACGGTGCACGTCCTGTTCCATTCCTTCATATACATGGTGGTGCAGACAACTTTGTGAATGTGGATTGGTATCCTACGGTTCGTGATATCATGGTAACTCGCAATGGTTGTAATCCTATTGCAACGGAAAGCACTGGTAGTGCAAAGACTTCAAGTGGCACTTCAACTACTTACAAAAAGTACGAATATGCTGCAGGTGAAGGTGGTTTCCCATATATTTATTATAATGTTGCCGGCATGGATCATAGTGATAATTGCACTATTGGTGACAAGAGTTCAAGCCAGGTTATGTGGGAATTCATGAGTCAGTATTCTCTCGACTCTGAGTGTGACAAGACTCTCAAGTGGAAAGAGCAAGTTGATGCATCTGGATATTATCCTCAGAATCATGGATGGAATATCGAAAATTCAAGTTCATTGTCTTATGGTAAATCCCAAGCTGCAGATAATGCTGACCACAATGTATATTATGACATTCAGTTGGATGCAGGCAGTTACGAACTTCGTGTAAATACGAATGGTAGTGACAAGATGACATTTAAGCTTGAAGCTATTGGTGGCACAACGTTGTTCGAGAAGGAGGTTAGTGTTGGTTCGGAAGCAAAGATTCCATTCACTATTACTGCATACGGCCAGTATAAACTTACCTTCGTAAAGGGAAATACAAGTGACAAACTTAATTCAGTCGGTATTTATTCCGTTTCTTATGATGTTAATGGTGATGGCAAACTCACCATCGAAGATCTTGCTTATCTCATTGACATGTTGAATGGTAATAAGTCGGTAAATGGCAAGGAAGACATCAATGGCGATGGTCAATTCAATTCTTCCGATATATCAACATTAGCTGATATACTTCTCAATAGATAAGTAATTCAACTTGAACGAAACTTGAGTTAATTAAATGGCGTGTCGAAATGTCTTCGGCACGTCTTTTTTCATTATGAGGTTATATGTGTTCGAGTATTTTGAATGCATAGAGTATTATTTGATACATGCAAGGAAATATATGTAACACTTGGCAGAAACGATATGATTGATATATAACTAACTTTGCACTCGAAATCGTTTCGTTATAGATCACAGACGAGTTCTGCACTCCAATTTCCCTGAAACCAAATATTCACAAAAATACAAATGAAGAAATATTTATCTTTGCTGCTATTGCTTTGTTTTTACCAATCCCAGGCAAAAACTGATGTTTCATTATCAAAATCAATATTAACAGAATCCGCTTCGTCTAAGCTTGTCGAACTCGCGTTTACCGAAGATGGTTCAAAAAAAATAGACATTGCATACTTTCAGGTTGAGGGTGACGGAGTGTCATATAATTCTGCTACCGGCGAAGTGACAGCAACACAGGCAAGTGGTAAGATTTATGTTTTGTTCAATAATGCTGACCTCTCTGCTGCCCGAAGCATACAACTTAATGTTACCACATCTGATCCTTATAAAGATATTTGCGGCACAAGCGAAATATTCAATAGTGGCACAAGTATAAATGCTTGGTATAACAGTCGATACAACATGCAGAATCTTGACAAAACTGCAAGTATAAATAATGTTGCTCAGGATTATATCTGGAACAGCAAGATGGGGTGTGTGACTAAGGTTCAGTGGAATATCAATACTGCTGGCACAATGAAGATAAACGAACTGATTATTACTTCAGGTGCAACTTCGTCACCCATAGATCCAGGTGAGACTATCATATCAACCCAGCGTCGTCCCGTCGACAACAAGCACCCTATGTGGCTTATGCATGTGGATGTGTGGAACAATGCTGACCCACAGAAGATTATTGACCTCATTCCTGAAGACATCAAGCCTTATGTGGTGATGAACCTTTCGTTGTCTTGTTCTTATGATGATGACTTGGAAATGTTCAAGAAACCACAGAATGCAATCCAGACTTATCGCTCTTGGGCTTCAGTTTGTTGTCGCAACAATATGTTCTTCACTTGTCAGCCAGCATCTGGTGGTCGTGGTCACTTGCTTGATGATGACGAACATCTTCAAGAGACTCTCGAAATTATGGAGTCCTTCTTCAAGGATTATCCTAACTTCGTCGGTTGGAACTATGCCGAACAGTTCTGGGGATTTGATGAGGATAGTAAGTGTTCAAGTAAGGCGGTAGACCGTATTCGACTCTTCTCTAAACTCGTGCCTATGCATAAGAAGTATGGTGGTGTGCTCACTATCTCCTTCTGCGGTAATATCTGGTCACACCCACTCAACCCAATTGGTATGATGAAGCGCAATGCCGACTTCCTCTCTGCTTGTAAGCAGTATCCGGAATCAATCCTTTGGCTCTACAAATATACTACAAGTGCTAACTGGTATAATAATGAGTCGGTAACTATGGGTCCATTCATCTCTGGTCTTTCACAGAATTATGGTGTTCGTTATGACAACTGTGGTTGGAATGGTGCTATCGAGACATTTACTGCGGAAGGTAAGGAGTTCTACAACGACGGTCTTCCAACTTCTTACCCAGGTGCTGTAGGTATCGCTCCTATCCTTGAGCAGATGGCACTCAATGGTGCTTGTGTTTGGGATGGTCCTGAGTTGATTTGGACTGAGTGCTTCAAGGGTACGGGTAACACTTCATCTGGTGGTTATACTCAACGTAACTGGGGCACTTATCCTAACTTCGATAATATCTGGGTGGATATGTTCCGCAAGGTTATCGACGGTACTATCCATATCGCCTCTCGCGATGAAGTGCTTGCTCGCACAAAGGTTGTAATTAAGAATGACATCACTGCTGATGCTGATGCTTCTTGGCTCAAGATTAATGCTTATGCAGCACCTATCGACCTCTATCATGACCTTTATTGGCAGGATGACCCATTCAATGCACGAACAAGTAGCGAAGGTAGTATTGGAACAATTGCTGGTTACGGCAACAACAACTTCTTGTATTTCAAGAAGACTGGTCGTTATTCTTCAATTCCTGTAGTTATTGACCTCTTTGATGACAAGGCAAAGAATGCGGGCATTCGTGTAATCAACCGTTCGGACTACAACAATAATACTAATAATGTGAAGTCTAACAAGGTCAGCATCTTCAACGAACTCTATCCTGACCCAGTGATTAGTGAGGGTGACCTCTTCGTGGGCCGCCATAAGAATGCTCTCGTATGCTACTATCCATTCTCTGACCGTAAGAAGAATTCTGATGGTTCGTACAAGACTACTTCTTATGCGAAAGTTCCTTTGAAGTACAACACTTGTACAAGTATGGATTTGACTTTCAGCGTGTTCAGTAGTGCTCATTCTAAGGAGTATAGCGACCATATCGACTTCTACTTGAACAACTATCGTGCTGATATTTCTTCTTCCGACGCAACTAAGACTGATATCATCAAGATTAATGGCGCATCAAGCAAGCCATCTTATACAGTAGTAAGCAACCGTTGTGGTGCTACTGTTACAGAAAGTTGGTCGGGCAATGTATATACTGTTACAGTAAAGCATTGTGGTCCTGTTGATTTGCGTATAAATTGTGCTGGTAACAATTCTCGTCAGACATTGGCTATGGTTGATGACACACCACTTGATGCAAATTCAATTGTGCAACCTGTTGCTGAAGACTTGAAGATGCAGCCGCTTGTGATCGAAGGTGAGGACTTTGACTATAAGAGCACTTCAAGTTGTGTGACTGATGCGTATGGCAATGTTACTTATAGAAAAGTGCTTGGACATGCTGCAATGGGCTTCTCTGATATGGGAACTAATACTGCTGCTTCATTACGCAACTATACTGCTATCAACAATTCGGGCGAATATAAGATTGATATCAAGTATATGTCTCTTGATGCAAGCAGCATCACAGTCAAGGTGAACAATAATGATGATGTTGTATTGCCTGTAGATAAAACTGCATCTGCTATTACTGATAATGATGCTTGGAAGTATGTTACTCTCACCACTTACTTGAAGAAGGGTAGCAATACAGTAACTATCACTAATACTGGTGGTAAGCGACTCATGGTGGATAATGTGACATTCACTCCTCAGGAATTCTATGAGACATTTGAGAATGATTTGTCTGCTTCGGACTTCTACAATTGGACGGCTGCTGATGCTACAGGCAAAAAAGTTCAGCAAGCAGGTTGTACTTATGCTCTCAACGAATCTACTGGTATGCCATACGGTGATGGTAGTGTTTCTTATCTTAACTATGCAGATTTGTCTGAGTATGGTGTTCTTTCTGTAACAGTTTCCGATGGTACTCCACGATTCTTGATAAATCGTGATGTGGACGGAGGACAGGATCCTGATCATTTGATTAATATTCCAAATAATGCGGACCAGACATCAAAGTACCAAACCGTAATAGAGAATGCGGATGGAACAAAAACATTTCTGATTAATCTTGCAAAGATAGTTGCAGAATATGGTTATGCTCACCTCCATGCTATCAAGGGTGCCAATTATGGAAATGTTACTGCAACAAGCATTAATATCCATTCGGGAGATGTCGATGGTGATGGTAAGGTTGACATTTACGATGTGGCTTATCTCGTAAGCAAGTTAATCGAAAATCAGTCTTCGAACAACGGAAGAAACGATGTTAATTGCAATGGAGTATTTGATAAAAATGATGCTTCAACTTTGGAAATGATTATTCTGAAGTAACAATTATACTAATTCTTAACTCATAATAAGTGCCACCAATCACCTGATTGTGTGGTACTTTTTTTTAGTCTTTTTTGTACTTTTAGTGTTAAAAAGGTAACCAAACGTCAATATTTCATTAAAAATAGTTGACGTTTTAATGTTTATTCACTATTTTTGCACCCGAAAAATTAATTTTTTATAATATTAAAGGTTAAGAATTGATAGATATGTCTTATGCTCGATGGCATTTTGCTAATACATGATGGCACTCTGAGGTTCTACACCTTA
>DCIW01000116.1:0-936 GCA_002317225.1 Prevotellaceae bacterium UBA1716
AATTTTCAATGTATTTTTTGTAATTCTGCACCGAATATATAATATTAGAACATCTAAACAATATGAAAAAATACATACTTGCACTCTCATTCCTTCTTCTCTCTGTAGCTTCGTTTGCACAGGAAGAAGAGAAAAAATATCATGCTACGAACGAACAGATAGCCAATGCTATCCGTAAGAGCGAATAACTGAAGAACCCCGAATTGGTCAAGACTTTCGAGCGTATGTTCGACCATCAGGAAGCACTTGGTGGCGTGATGCTGCCTGGTGTGAAGACTTCGGCTGATGTGGCACAGGAATTCGCTGACAAGTACATGGTTGAGAGGCTTTTAACGGATGGCGATATTCGCATGGATAGCGATGAAGAGTTAGGGGAGAAGGATATACGAGGGGCGTTTGACGAATTTTTTGAAATTAAAAGTGAGGAAACCACGTCATACCTTATCCAGTTGTTCCTCGATTGGTCTGTAGAGAAATATGGCATCAAGTACCCTAAGATTAACATTTCCGATGAGCAAGTACAGGCAAATACGAAAAAGGTAACCGATGGCATCTACTCCCTAACCAAGACCAAACGTGCCGGACATGACGATTTCGAACCGCTTCCACAGGCTATTCCGAGATATATCATTGTCAACAAGGGAATGATGTATTGCATGGAAACCAATAACGAGGATTACTCGAACGGTACGTTTGAATTCAATATAGATCCTATTAAACTTAGAGTTATCGATTTTGATGGCACCAATATCAAGTCTGTCTTTACGTGGAAAAATCCTACTCACGAACGCTATGCCTATAACTCTCAGGTGACTGAACTGCTTGAACCTGTCAGCACCGAGTTTGGACAGGTGTTCTACAGTATGATTGGAAGCATGGAGGGCAGCAAGAAGAAGACCACCAACCGCTTCAACGGAGCATGGAAGTGTGTGGAAG
>DCIW01000116.1:1084-6389 GCA_002317225.1 Prevotellaceae bacterium UBA1716
ATCGAAGGTGGCAATCCTTGCAAAATCGAATGGATAAACAACAACAGCTACTACTTGAAATATAAAGCAGGTAGTAAGGAATACACCGAGAAATGGGTGCGCGAACCTCTGCCAAAGGAGATGACTGCATTCGTAAAGGACTGCATGTCGGGTAAGGGCAATGTGAAGCAGTTGCCTACCGAACCAAAGGAACTGATGGCTGTGCTCGATGCCATGCCTAACTGCAAGGAACGATGGAACGGTTACTACAAAGTGATGAAAATGCCTGAAGCGAACACTCCTGAGGGATGGCCATTGAAGGTGCAAGCATTGATTCAGATGTCACAGATGCAGAAGGAGAATGGCAACATGTCTGAAGCCCGCAAACTTGCTGCACAGGCTGATGAACTTGCTGAAGCACACGCAACTGATGGTACCGCCGAGGCCATGTGGTACGCTGCTCAGGTGTATATCAACGATGAATCGATGCTCGACTTTGGTGACTTCGAGAAGAATAGCGAGACTTTGGAGATGGCACTCACTTGTCTTGATGAGTTCCGCCGACTCTCAGTCGAAGAGCCAGGCAAATGGAAGGACGAATTGGCACAGTTTGATGAAAAGTATATGCATGTGGCTGAGAATCTTACTAGTGCATACGCAATGAGTGAGCAGAATAAGAAGTGCATCTTTGTTGGAAACAAAACACTGAAGATGTGGGAGAAGACCAGCGAGGAATTCAAAAACAATACACTCTACTCTCGATACAATATCCAATCCTGCATGCTCTTCTCGGCACAGCAAACAGGCAACAAGCAAGTACTCGAAACTTGTGCCAACGATATCTCCGCTTTCCTTGCTGATGTGTCGGAGAAATTCCAGAAAGGCGAGGTAACCATGGATGCAGACACACGCGAAACAATGATGTCATTCAGCACCACCCTTATGCAGACTTATTGTCTCGAAGGCGATCTTGAGCGTAGTAGTGAATACGCTGCTCTTGCCAAGACTTTCCGTCCAGAAAGTAGCAGTTTCATCGATTACAGATACTGCATGGCACTTGCTGATGCAGGACGCTACGAAGAAGCCGACCGCCTTCACACCGAATTGCTGAAGGATGAAGACTTTGTAAAACAATATCTTGCTGATGGCAATGATCCTGTAGCCAAGAAACTTGAAGGTCACATCCAACCAAAGCAGAAGCCTACAACATCCACTCAAGCCCAGACTGTCACTCCTGAGCAGAACGCTCAAACCGAGCAGCAGCAGGCTCAGGCAAAGAAGAAGGCTGAGACTCAAAAGAAGATCAGCAACCAGCTTGCTAATGTCAACAAGGAACTGGACAAGGCTCAAGGTGCCAACCGAGTCAAGATTAAAGGTTATACAGCCTCCAGCACTAATGCCACACAAGCCAAGAAGGACAAGAATGGTCGCGTTGCACTCCCAGTTGATAGTGCCAAGAAAGCTGGTGTAGGCATACACTTCAAGTTCTGATATGTGCAAGTTTCTTATCGAAAACAATTTTTGTTTAAAAACTTGCATCTTCCATCTTTTTGATATATTTAACTGATTTAGCGTTTGTTACCTTATGGAGGTTACATATCAAACATCCATAAACTTCCATACGGGCAGATTCGTATAGAGTTTCCATAGTAGGAAACGAGCGTTTCCTAAGGTGGAAACGACAGTTTCCAATGGTAGGAATGATGGAAACTATTAGAAGTGTGACAATAATCATACTATTAAGGGGTAGATAATGTACTTTATTTGGCTTTATTAGACTTTAATTAGCCTTTTTATATCCTTTTGACTTGAGAAAATGTACAAACAAAGAAAGAAGATGTGCTAATTGTGGTACGAAAGTTCATCATCTATAACGTACAGCACGATAAAAAATGTGTTATTCAGCAAAAAGAGAGAATTCTATTCTTATGTATGATTTATTTTCATTACATTTGCAGAGAATAACAAATCTTTATACCTGATGAAACTGCTTTTCCGCCATTCTCCACATCGTAGAGCATATACCATTACATTACGATTGGTACTTGCTTTTCTGCTCATTTCCTTTATTGTGATTTTAATTCATCTAAGAAATGGAGCGAAAAGTCAGAATCTTGTTGCTCAACCAATTGGATTGGGCAGCGAACTGATGCATGCTCCTTCACAACAACTGCCTATAGACACAGCAATTACGATGGGTGTGCTGGAAAATGGACTCACTTATTATGTTCTCTTAGATAAAACATATAAGAATACTGCGAACTTCTACCTTATCCAAAAGACCGGTTCGTTTGTTGAGGAAGACAACGAATTGGGTATTGCTCATATTCTTGAGCACATGATGTTTCAAGGAACAAAGCATTTCCCTGACCTAACTATCATCAACTATATGAATGAGATTGGTGTGAAATTCGGTGATGACTTAAATGCAGAAACAAACTTCTCTAACACCACTTACAAGATTCCTGGTGTGCCTATTCCTACAGAAGGAAGAATAGACACTTGCTTGCAGATTTTGCGTGATTGGTCTGCAGATGCTATCATTGAAGATGAGAAGATTGACAAGGAGCGTTCGGTCGTGAAGGAGGAATTGAGATGGAGAGGTTCGGACAACAGCATGATTGGCATAATTGATGAGATATATAAAGGTACACGCTACGAAGGGCTTGAACCTATAGGTCGTGAAAGCACTCTTGACAAGATTGATGGCAGGATGATTCGTGATTTCTATCGCAAATGGTATCAACCTCAGAATCAAGCAGTAGTCGTTACCGGTGATGTGGATAAGAAGGCTGTTGAAAAGATTATCCGCAAGATGTTTGGAGACATGAAAAGAGGTGATGCTGTGGTACCTAATTATGGTTTGAATCTTGCAAAACTTAAAGAGCCAAATGTGCTGATTAGAAAGACTGGTAAAGGCGAAAACTGCACAGTTGAATTATTCTATAACAACACATTGAACAAGGAAAAGAACTATCGTAGCTCTCTTACAAGAGAAGTTGATTTTCGTTTGCAAAATGATATGATTGAGGATGTCAGACAGCGTCTCCCAAGAATGCAAGGTGCTAACAATGAAATATTAGGCACATCATCTTTCCTCTCTTATTGGTGTGAGATTGAACCAGACATGCCGATGATTTTGGCTTCCACTTCTTCGGTTGCAGATATGGAGGCATCATTATGCTTGTTGAGTCAGGAGGTGGAACGCATCAATCGATATGGTTTCTCGAAAGGAGAAATCAATAAGTCTTGTAACGGTGATGGCAATCTAACTGATTCAATTACAGAGATGAAAGACTTTCATGAGGGGCATTATACTCCTTTCAACAACATTGCCGACCATTTCCTTTATGGATACAGCCTTCCTTCTGCAAAGACAATAAATAATGTGAATGACTATTACAAAAAGCACATGACAAACGCTGCTCGACATTCATTGTTCAAGTCTATTGCAAAGGATGAAAACCTCACAATCATAGTTACTTATCCTGATATTGAAGGTGCAAAATATCCTTCGAAAGAGGACATACTTCGTGTTTATCGTAAAGCAAAAAAAGCAGACCATTCTTCCACCGCGTTCGTGAATGCTGTGGATCAGGACTTTATGCATATTGCAAAGAAGCATAAGCCTAAAGGACAAGCTACGGATTCGGTAAGCCTCTTCCCTACTCCATTTGAGGAAAACATAGAACTCACATACGCTAACGGTGTAAAGGTCATCTACTCGGAAATCAATGGAGATATAAGAGTTGTTGCTTTCAGACATGGGGGATTGAGCCAGTTTGATCGCCGTGAGCGACAAATTGCAATTATGTCGCAAAATGTGTTGAAAGACCCATTTTATAATTGCCCCGCATCAGATACTTGGACATTAGGTGAAGTGAGTTATGATAATGTTTTCACCATGAAGCAAGGGTATCAAGATGCAGTGGATGAATTCTTTAGATTTATCCATTACAAATTGACAAACACCACAATTGATACCCTAAAGTTCAAGCGTAAAATAAATGCAATGATCGCAAATAGAAAAGCGGGATTTATATATGAAGAAGATTTTAGTTCTTTCTCAAATTCTAATATTCGTAAGTCGGGCAACAGATTCAAACCGCCGACCGCTAAGGAATTAGAAGGTATAACTCTCGACGATGTACAACGAGTGTGCAATCAAATGGTAGATAACTTTAATGGTGCGGTATTTGTTGTACGGACTAAATATTCGCTCAACAAGGTTCGTCCATTATTGAAGAAATACTTTGGTTCGCTCTCTTCAAAACCAACTCCTTGCATGATTAATGCACGCAAGGAATTAGAGTTGAAGGATGCTGATTCTCGCACAGTTAGAACAGTCAAAGTTTCTATGCCTGTCGTTTCATCTAATCTGTATTTTATTCAAGCAAAGAATTACGAGTACACTCAGCAGAATATTATTTATCTGAATGCTGCATGAAGCATTCTCAACCAACTTGCAACGAACAATATCCGTTATCAAAATGGAAGTCTTTATTCTGTTCAAGAAGAGGCTATAAGCGAAACTCTTCCTCAGACTATGCAGGCAATAAAGGTAACTATGAGTTGTTCTGAAAAGGATTATGATGCTCTAAATCAAAGCGTTCGCAATCTTATGCACGATATGGCATACGGTAATCTTATCACAGATCGTCTTCTCGCCTCTTACAAAAATAGTATCCAGAAGAAGATAGACCAAGCCAGTCTGGAAATGTTTGAATTCGATAAGATTCGCAATTATTACTACAATAATGGCCATCAATATTCCGAATGGGACATGTCCATCATCAACTCTATCACACCCAACAAACTCCGCAAATTCATGCGCACTTTTATGGACAATGTAGTAGTTACAGAAAGTGTTGAAATAACGAAATAAAGACGCGATAGTTATTGAAAACTTATAACCTAACAATCTCATAATCTTTCAACTGAAGCTTGCGCCGTTGATTCATCTTTACTCAATACCAAATCAGCAAGAAGAACAGCATGTTCTGCCTCTTCTTTTGGTGCATCCTTAGGCCGCCAAGCCACAATGAAACGTATTGTAGCGCTACAGACTGAATAGCCTTTCTCCTCCCACATACTGAGTGTAACTTGCATTCTTTGAGACAATTGGCATACCGGTTTGTTGGTCTTTTCGTCATAAAGATAATACTTATCAAAATGAAGCTTATCGCCTGCTCTGAGAGCAAGTATTTCTTTCTTACGCGTTTTGAAGAAACCAAGGTTTACACCTTTGTGAGACAATTGAAGAACAACTTCGGATGGCAAATCATACATGTTTTGGTCCACAATTGTAATCTGCAAATTTAAAACC
>DCIW01000196.1 GCA_002317225.1 Prevotellaceae bacterium UBA1716
GTCCTGATGGTCCTTTCAGCATTGCCAAGGGAAACACTTTCTCTGTGAAGAACAGACTTTGGGAGAAAGATCGTGTTCATGCCATTGATGCAGAGATATTTGTTGATGATGATGGCACTCCTTATGCTTATTGGGGAAGTCGAAACGTTGTCCGTCTCAAAGATGATATGGTCACTATCGACACAATCTTCCCTACTATCCCAACACGACGCACGGAATATAGCGAAGGTCCTATATTCTTCAAGCGTAACGGCATTTATTATTATCTCTACACTATAGGTGGAGACGAACATTACGAGTATTATTATCAGATGAGTCGTGTGTCTCCTCTCGGTCCTTGGGAAACTCCAAAGCAAGACCTTGTATGCACCACAGACATTGAAGAAGGTGTATTCGGTCCTGGTCATGGTTGTGTATTCAACGACGGAGACAATTATTATCTCGCATTCCTCGAATATGGACGTTGGTCAACCAACCGTATGACATACGTTAACAAGTTGGAATTCAACGAAGATGGTACAATTCGTCAAGTTGATGTCAATCTCAATGGTGTGGGATATCTTCGTCCTTCTGACCATAACGAAGAAATAAAGATTCAGTCTATCGAAGCATCATCCGAAGCTCAACGTCACATTATAAGGAATAATAAGGATTGGCGTTGCCACCGGACTGAAATGTTTATTCCTGAGATGGCAATAGATGGAGCAAATGGTTCTCGATGGATGGCTGCAGACGACGACACTCGCCCAACCCTCACTATCGACCTCGGTTCGGCACAAACTATCGGTTCGAGCGAGATTGCCTTTGTTCGCCCAACGGCTGGTCATGCATATATCCTTGAAGGCTCACTCGACGGCCAAACATGGGCTCGCATAGGTGGACATGATGATTTCCAGAAACGTTCGCCTCATGTTGATAATCTCAATGGCTCATATCGTTACCTACGCATTACCATCACACTTGGAATCAAGGGTGTGTACGAATGGAAACTTTACAAATAGTCCTAATCTAAAAAACTGCAATGGCTACACCAACCATTCAGTAAAGATTAATTATTGTGAACGGGGATAATCCTATATATTCGTTCCCGTACCAAGTGATTTTGTAGGTATCAAGAATAGTACAACTAAACTCCAAATAATATCATCGTATTACGTATATAAACAATGTGTGCGACCACACATCTTGATATACGTCATTATTATTGGTACTTTTTTGATTTTTTCAATACAACATATTGACAGGTAGCAGAAAAGTATGTAACTTTGCAGTGTCTTAAGAAAGATAAGACAAATACAAACACGAAATTAGTTTTTTCATATATGTATTAGGTTTTAAGATTAGTTATTTAAGGTATTAGGAAAAAAAGATTTTTTCGGGAAACGACGTCTTCGTGATGAAGGGGCCGTTTTTTTTGCATATATACTATCAAAAGCAAAATTCACAACATACCATAGCTCAAGAACAATCCCCCAATGCCATTCAGCATCAGGGGATTTGTCGTTTTAGTTTCCACGCGGGTATTTAAGAAGAATTCTACTCTACGAAAAGTTTGTTGAGGGAGGCTACTCAACTCTCTGGAGTCTACCAAACCATTCAACTAAAGAACTTCATTTCGTTCAGAAGTTCATTCAAAACGAACCAGAGACAAAATCACTGCTGTATGATTTGCTATGTGAACTAAACTAATTTTGGCAAATAACAAAGCATATTAACAATAAATATACAATTTTACCTACCATTTAAGGCATTATTGTCACTTTTTGTATTAAATTATAAAAGTTTTTAGTACTTTGTATTGCAAGGTACAACAATATTGCATACATTTGCAGCATAAAAAGGTAATGGTTATAACAAAACATGCTTTAATATGAATGTAGAGAACACTAAATCGCAGATGCGTAAGGGTATGTTGGAGTATTGCATTATGCTGCTCCTCCATCAGCAAGACTCCTACGCTAATGACATCATCGAGAAGCTCAAGGCGGCTAAGATGATTGTGGTGGAGGGAACTCTCTACCCTCTGCTCACCCGACTCAAGAACGACAAACTCCTCAAGTACGAATGGAAAGAGAGTACACAGGGACCTCCTCGTAAGTATTATGCCCTCACAATGGACGGAGAAGAGGCATTGCGACAACTCGATGTCAGTTGGGACGAACTCGCATACACCGTAGGGGTGCTTAGACAACCAACGAGTTTTGCCACTCCCGACTACATCAACAATTAAACAACACCTTATTATATATACAAGATGAAAAAGAATATATCAATCAACATATTTGGCACTCTCTACGCCATCGACGAGGACGCATACGATCTCTTGGAAAATTATCTCAACTCAATGAAGAACTACTTCGCCAAGCAAGCTGGTGGCGAGGAGATTGCTGACGACATCGAGCACCGTGTGGCCGAAATCCTTTGGCAGAAGAAGGAAGCAGGTGCCGACACCGTGACCATCGACACCATCAAGGACATCATGAACCAGATTGGCGATCCTGCACAGATTAGTGGTGACAACGAAGCAAGCACTGCCGACAATGCAACCAATGATGGCGAACCTCTCGACAGCCATCCTTTTGCTGATGGTGGTTCGACAAGCAGGTCTAATGGTTTCACATCGGACAACGACAACTATCAGAAAGAAAACGTATCGGACAATGCCTTCGACCGCATCAAGCGTCGCAGACTCTATCGTGTATTGGAAAACAAGACATTGGGTGGTGTGTGTACAGGTCTTTCACAGTATCTCGACATCGACATCACATTGTTGCGACTCGCTGTGGTAGTGATGGCAATCGTGTTCTGGTTCGTTGACCTCCCATTCATCGGTACAATAATAAACTGGTGTGTTCCATTGGGTTACTGCTTATTGTGGGCAATCGTACCAGTAGCGCATACTACCGAAGACCGTCTGCGCATGAATGGTCGCGACATCAATCCACAGAACATCAACGAGCAGATTCTCAACGACTCAAATGCACAGAGTCAGCAGATGTATCAGTCGTATTCGTCGTCAAACGGCAACAATAACGACGGATGCCTTAAAGCAGGATGCTGCGGTTGTCTCTTCGTCATGTTGTTCCCATTGATTATGTCTTTGTTGGGATTGATATTTGCAGTTCCTATGATGGGCGGACTTGCTAACGGAGGACTATTCAGTGGCATCTTTGGTCATCTATCTCCATTTGACGAACCTGAAGGAACGATGTTCATGTCGCTGATCGAGAACATGCAAGGCACATTATGGATTATCACCATCTGCCTGATTGTGTTGATAATCATCCCTATCTTCTTCCTAATCCATTGGATTCGCAACACGAACAAGCCTATTTCTACTGCTTCAATCATCGCACTTATCCTCTTGTGGTTCGTAGCTTTGATTACAAGTGTCTTCTTCATCTTCCGTGGTGTAGGCAAGATGGGCAAGGATGCCATCGACCTCGGATTCGCATTAGACGACACAGAAATAGTTTTCAATGACGACGACGAAGTTGAGGACATCTGCTACAACTACTATGCTGATGACGAAGAAACAGAGGGTTATGACAGCGAGGAAGAATATGAATGGCTCGTTGATAATGGTTGGCAAATTAAGAATAGAACCAATTGCTCACGTTTCACTTACAGCGGCGAATACATGACTGGTGATGAAGACGTTAAGTATCTCGACTGCGAAAACGAATGGAACAAGATGAGATATACTGCAGAGAAGAGCGAAATGCACGAGCCTGGTTATTATCGTCTCACTGCTTCGACAAGAAGCTATAATGGAAATGCCTTCTTATTTGCAAGAACTGGCGGAAACACCACAGGTGTCGGACATAACTTCATGGCTCTAACCGGCATCAAAGCCAACGGCAATGAAGGCGGTGATGTATGGGAATGGGCAACAGGAAAGAAGTCTGCACAAGAGGCAAACATCCCTGCCGAACTTCTCGACAAGAAGCAGCTTATCGCTGATGCCAACTGTGGCATTGGTTATGGTTGGAACATCACAGTCATCGATAGCATCCCTCTCCCTGAGGCAGGCAA
>DCIW01000244.1 GCA_002317225.1 Prevotellaceae bacterium UBA1716
TGAAGTTCATGAAGAGACCATTGCTGACACCTTCCATAAGCACGTTCTTGTGCCCTGTCTCGGTGTAATTCTGCCCATAGTCGATATTGACGAGCACGTCCTTAGGGATAGGCATGTCGCTCTTCATCTCAAACCACTCATCTGCAGAAAGTTGGCTGTCACCTTCTTCCTCGTCATCCACCTGCTGAGTCATATGGAGAGGGAGCGGAGTGCAGAGGCATGAACGCTGGTATGTGGAGTCGGATATGAACGCCGAATAGAACTTCACGAATTCGCCGTTAGGTGTGTCGTTCACGTCCTGCTTGTCGATGTTGAAAAGAACCCACTGACCTTCGGGAATTCGCTTGAAGTTATACTTCTCCACGTATCCGTCCTGAAGGTATATCCATTGCACGCTGACCTCATGAACGGCAGTGTCCTTTTGCAGAGCAAGATCCTGTTCGCGTTCGTAGATGACAGAGTAGAATTCTTGCTGTCCGAAGCGGTTGTATTCGTGCCAGTCAGCCTTGGTTAGCTTGAGTTCCGCGTTCTCATCCTTGAAGCGGAGGGGGAATCGTATGCGTTGGCCCTGGAATCTTGTATCGGATGCAAAGGTGAAGAAGAAGTCGTCGAAAAGTTCGTCAACGGCTTTCGGCGGTTCTTTCTTCTCGAACAACTGCAAGGTGTCGGGCTCCTCGCTCATGATGGAGTCGAGTTCTGCCTCTTCGGCAAGCTGTTCTGCTTTCTTACCTTGTCCGCAGGAGGTGAGAAGGAGGATTAATGACAAAAATGCTACAAAATAACTTTTACTCATATAAACGGTTGTTGAATGGCCCTGAAAACTATTGATGCGGGCTTAATTCACTCAAAATTCATGCAAATTTAAGACTTATTTTTTATATTGAGCCAAAATATGAATAAAAAGCACTATCTTTGTACCTAAAATATACAAAAGAATAAAAAAACAACTGAAAAATGATAGAGAAAATCGCAAAAATGCTCGGTGAGGTGGAAGCACTCCGTGCTGAATCGCTCGATGAAATCGAAGCACTCCGCATCAAGTACCTGAGCAAGAAGGGCGAAATCACTGCCCTCATGGCCGACTTCCGCAATGTGCCTGCCGACCAGAAAAAGGAGATTGGTATCAAAATCAACGAACTCAAGAATAAGGCTCTCGAGAAGATTAACGCACTTAAGGACGAATTTGCTGTAGCAGAAACTGGCAACGACGACCTCGACATCACTCGTACTGCCTACCCTGTTGCTCTCGGCACTCGCCATCCTCTCACTATCGTGAAGAACGAGATTATCGACATCTTCGCACGTCTCGGTTTCTCACTCGCTGAGGGTCCTGAGGTTGAGGACGACTGGCACGTGTTCTCTTCGATGAACTTTGCCGAGGATCATCCAGCTCGCGATATGCAGGACACATTCTTCGTGGAGGCTCATCCTGACATCATCCTACGCACTCACACAAGTTCGGTTCAGAGCCGTGTGATGGAAAAGCAGCAGCCACCTGTACGTGTGCTTTGCCCAGGTCGAGTGTATCGTAACGAGGCAATCTCTGCTCGTGCTCACTGCTTCTTCCACCAGGTTGAAGGTCTTTATGTAGACGAGAACGTGAGCTTCACCGACCTTATGCAGGTTCTCCTTCTTTTCTCAAAGGAGATGTTCGGCGAGGACACTCAGATCCGTATGCGTCCAAGCTACTTCCCATTCACAGAGCCATCGGCTGAGATGGACGTAAGTTGTACTCTCTGTAAGGGTAAGGGTTGTGCTATGTGTAAGGGTAGCGGATGGCTCGAAATCCTTGGTTGTGGTATGGTTCATCCACAGGTTCTCGAGGCAAACGGCATCGACTCAACTAAGTACAAGGGTTATGCTTTCGGTATGGGTATCGAACGTATCGCAAACCTCAAGTATCAGGTTAAGGACTTGCGTCTCTTCTCTGAGAACGACAAGAGATTCTTGGAGGAATTTGAGGCAGCTAATTAAATTTAATGCATAATTCATAATGCATAATTCATAATTATGCCTCCGGTTTGCTTTCAACAAGAAACCAAGCGCAGGCAATTATGCATTATCCCCAAGCGCAGGCAATTATGCATTATGAATTATGCATTATGCATTAAAAAAAGATGGACGCAACAAGGCAAATTCGTATAATCTTTACTACGGATATCCACGGCAACTACTTTCCCTACGACTTTCGTCATGAGAGATGGGGGAAAGGCAGTTTGCAGCGGGTACATGCTTTTGTTGCCCAACAGCTGAAGGCAAACCCTATAAGCACCATCCTCATCGATGGTGGAGATATTCTTCAGGGGGAGCCTACAGCATATTATCTCAATTTTGTGGCTCAAGATGAGCACCATAGCGTAGCCGATATGTGCAATTTCATCGGTTACGACGTTGGTGTTATAGGCAATCACGACCTTGAGACGGGACATGAGGTGTTCGACAGTTTTGTCGACAACTGCACATACCCTATCCTCGGTGCTAATGTCATCAGCGAGGAAACCGGCATGCCTTATTTCGAACCTTATACCGTGCTCAGACGAAGTGGTGTTAAGATTGCAGTCATTGGTTTCGTCACTCCTGCCATTCCGCATTGGATTCCGAAACAAATTTGGCATGACCTACGTTTTGAGGACATCACGGAGAGTGCGAAGAAATGGATTGCCCACGTGAAAGAGGTGGAGGAACCAGATTACGTCATCGGTCTGTTCCATTCGGGCATGGAAGAGGGCATCATCACTCCCGACTACAAGGAAAATGCCGTTCGCGAGACTGCATCGCAAGTGGCGGGCTTCGACCTTATTCTCTACGGGCATGACCATGCGAGCAATATGGACGAGGTGGAGAATCCGGAGGGAAGGAACATTCTGTGTGTCAATCCTGGTTGCTATGCGCATTCGGTTGCGGAGGTAAACATATCTTTCCAACTCAACAAAGATAATAAAGTCACTGCTCACGACACAAGTTGCCAACTTTTCTACATCGGCACTATTAGCAACACGAGCGGACAGGACTTCAAACGTCATTTCTCGAGCGACTTCCGACAGATAAAGGAATTTGCTTCGGAGAAGATAGGACAGTTTACGGAGACCATAAACATCAACGACGCATATTTCGGCTCGTCGGCGTATATCGACCTTATCCAGTCGTTGCAACTTTCGGTTTCGAAGGCAGACATATCTTTTGCCGCCCCACTCTTCTTCAACGCACAGATTGAGGCAGGCGATGTGAAGGTAAGCAATTTGTTTGATCTTTACCGTTTCGAGGATCATCTTTATTCCATTCTTCTTACTGGTCAGGAAATAAAGAACTACCTCGAGATGAGCTATGGTGCTTGGACAAACCAGATGACTTCGGAGGATGACTTCATGCTTCAACTCCAACCGATGAAGAGCAATCCTAACCGTATGGGATTCAAGAATTTCATCTTCAATTTTGACTCTGCAGCGGGCATAAACTATACCGTTGATGTCACTAAACCTGAAGGTGAGAGGGTGCATATCGAAGGCATGGCAGACGGACGACCATTCGACATGAACGAGGTCTACACGGTAGCCATGACAGCTTATCGTGCCAATGGCGGTGGCGAACTTCTCACAAAGGGTGCAGGTCTCTCTAAGGAGGAGATTTCCACTCGCATCATTGGTTGCACGGAGAAGGACATGCGTCACTATCTACGCCTTTTCATCAAGGAGAAAAAAATAATCCAACCTCAAGCAATGAACCATTGGAGGTTCATTCCTCAAGATTGGGTTGAGAAAGCAACTGCAAGGGAAAGGAAGCTGCTTTTCAATTATTGATTTTACATTCTATCGAAATATCGAAATATCGACGTATCGATGCGTCGAAGATTCGAAGCATCGAGATATCGAAGATTCCTAATTATCAAAGTACCACCAGTACGTATCCCCATACATTCTTCTTGTATAGTTCTTCTTTTCCACCTTATTCGTGATGCTGTCACGCATCTGCTTGTAGGCATCGAATTTTTCCACATACACCTTATTAATATATATAGGGAGCGAATCTGGCGTGTAGTTGTGTTGCATGACCACCGCTTCCTGGTATGCTCGTGGCAGTTCAGCCTCGATGGTGTCGCCATATACATGATGGAGCACATCGTTGAAGTTGTGGAGATTTCGATCGAGAAGATGGTAACAGAGAAGATATTGCTGACTCTGCGGAGTAGGCACGGTGTCTTCGAGGGCAAGAATCTCGAGGAAACGGAGCGGAGTCTTTATTGTCTGTCCCGCATAGGCACCGAGATAGAGTTCGATCTTGTGCATATCGAAACGACGCGTGGTGTCTTCGTCATGGATAAGAAGGAGACCTTTGGTTCCGAAATACTGCGGATAAGTGAAAAGACTGTCGCCCAAGAGATTCTGTTTCGAGAGTGAGTAGGCACGGAGTTGTGTAAGACGCTCATTTGCGTCGAGCGAGTTGAGTCCGACGGCAGCAGCAGCCTCATAGTCTTTCTGAAGTAGCATTCGCTCGGTCTTGAGTTCATACTGCGACACAGCAGGGGT
The DNA here is from genome assembly GCA_002317225.1 of Prevotellaceae bacterium UBA1716. Lineage (GTDB taxonomy): Bacteria > Bacteroidota > Bacteroidia > Bacteroidales > Bacteroidaceae > Minthosoma. Next base: position 4,524 of record DCIW01000244.1, read on the forward strand.
GGTCGACACAAAGCCGCATGCAGAAATCATCAGGAGCATCATGAGGTAGTTTGGCCACATCTGAGCCTGGATGGTTTCCCTGTCCGACGAACGATCTTCCCTATACCATGCTTTCAGCAAAAACACCATTGCAAGCCAGATGAAGATGAGCAACGGAAGGAGCCATCGCCATACGCCCCACACAAATTGCCCGTCCATATTCTGATCCATGCCGATGAGCATGGCAAGTGCAATAAACGAAGGGACATAGGTAATGGCATGGTGCTTGTCGGGAATGGACACGAGCTTGCTCACCACAATCTGTATTATCTGAAGTACTGCCGTGATGATGCACGCTCCGATGAGGACGGAATAATGTGTCAGTCCGTTAGAGAGCACGAACTGTATCTCCGCCAACACGTCTCCTCTGAGGAATGCGAGGTAGCAGAAGCAAAATGCAAGAAACAGAATTCCGCAGGAATAACGAATTATCCCCGCGGTATCATGTTGTATGGAAGAGTTGTAACGCAATGGTTTTGTGGTTTTCTTGTTCCTAATTATTCTTTTACTTTACGAAGAACGACGGCAGAGCGTGCTGGAATGTAAAGCTTCAACCAACCCTTACCATCCTTCTCATAGATAGGATCGTAGTTTGTGAAGTGCTCCACAGAGTCATCAGCAAGGTCGTTACCACCGAAGAGCTTACAGTCGGTATTGAGCACAACCTCATACTTGCCTTGAGGAACGATGAAGCCATAATCAGCAAACGACTGACTTGGATTCCAGTTGAACACGAAGAGGAGTTCGCCACGAAGGTAAGCCATAACCTGGTCGCCATCATTGTGCCAAACCTCCTGAACAGGAGTCTTCTGGATATTCTTCTCGCTCTTCAAAACCGAGAGCATAGCCTCATCGAAGTCGCCAAGATAATGGTAGCAGAGTTCCTTATTGTCAACAAGGTTCCACTGACGACGACAATACTTATGGCTCCATCCGTTACCTTCACGAGGGAAGTCGATCCATTCTGGATGTCCCCATTCATTACCCATGAAGTTGAGATAAGCACCATTCATCGTACTTGCCGTAACAAGGCGAATCATCTTATGGAGCGCAATACCACGGTTTGCCATGAAGTTCTCATCACCCTTCTTGAAGTGCCAATACATGTCAGCATCAACGAGTTGGAAGATGACAGTCTTGTCTCCTACGAGTGCTTGGTCATGACTTTCGGCATAAGTGACCGTCTTCTCATCAGCACGGCGATTTATCATTTCCCAAAGGATAGATGAAGGTTTCCAATCCTCGTCCTTCACCTCCTTCATAGTCTTAATCCAATAGTCAGGCACATTCATCTGCATTCGATAGTCGAATCCATAACCTCCATCCTTGAATGGAGCGCAAAGACCTGGCATACCCGACACATCCTCAGCAATAGTGATAGCCTTTGGATTAACCTCATGGATGAGTTGGTTGGCAAGGATGAGATAGCAGATTGCGTCATCATCCTGAGCACCATTGAAATAGTCTGGATAACCTCCAATCACAGGATTATGACTGAGGTAGAGCATAGACATAACACCATCAAAACGGAATCCGTCGAAATGGTATTCATCGAGCCAGAACTTACAGTTGGAAAGGAGGAAATGAAGCACTTCGCCCTTGCCATAATCGAAGCAAAGACTGTCCCAAAGCGAATGCTCACGACGTGGACCAGCGTGGAAATACTGAGCACCATCGCCAGCAAAGTTTCCAAGACCTTCGAGTTCGTTCTTAACAGCATGAGAATGAACGATGTCCATGATAACGGCAATTCCCATTTCATGAGCAGCATCAACGAGTGCCTTCAATTCTTCAGGAGTTCCGAAACGTGAAGAAGCAGCGAAGAAGTTGCTCACATGATAACCAAACGAACCATAATAAGGATGCTCGGCAATCGCCATAATCTGAATGGCATTGTAACCGTCCTTAGCAATACGAGGAAGTACGTTGTCCTTGAATTCTGTATATGTTCCTACCTTCTCAGCATCCTGTGCCATACCTATATGGCATTCGTAGATGAGGAGCGGAGAAGTGTTTGGTTTGAAGTTCTTCTTCTTCCATTCGTATGGAGTTTCAGGAGCCCAAGCTTGAGCAGAGAATATCTTTGTCTCCTCATCCTGAACCACTCGAGTAATCCAAGCAGGGATGCGTTCGCCTTCGCCACCTTCCCACTTAACCTTAAGTTTGAAGAGGTCGCCATGCTTGAGTTGCTTGTTTGTAAGCTTGATTTCCCAGTTGCCGCCCTTGAGAGCCTTCATCTTATACTTTGGGTCTTCCTGCCATCCGTTGAAATCGCCTATAACATAGATTTCTGTAGCGTTAGGAGCCCATTCGCGAAGCACCCATCCCTTTTCTGTCTTATGAAGACCGAAATAGAGATAACCAGTGGCAAACTCGCTAAGCGACATCTTGCCCTGAGTGATTTCGTTTGCCTTATCGATAGCGTGCTGATGACGACCAACGATAGCTGCCTCGTATGGTTCGAGCCATGTATCGTTCTTGACTAATCCTATATGTTTCACCTTAGGAGCCTTTTTAGGGGCTGCTTTAGGGGTTGTAGTTTTTTTGCAAGCCATGTTTTTGTAATTAATTAAATTAATTATATATAGACACTTGAAAATTAATTGGATATGGACACTTGATAATAATTTGAAATGAACAGTCGGGACAGACTGTTGGTGGTAAGGATTAGCACTTTACCTTGAAGATTGCTTTCTCAACCTCCACCTCACTCACACATGGAGCATGACCGTCTTGTGGGAAGAAGATAACGAACTGTCCAGGATAGATAGTCACATACTCCTTGGCAAGGCCAGGGTAGAAAGTGATGTCCTTTGCTTCGTTATATTCGCATTCAGGCAAATCCTGACGAGGGGTATATCCCATCTGTTCCGGTACGTTGAGCGGAATCTGAATGTCAATCATCAAGTCGTGACTTTCGATGCGAGCCTCTTCCTTTGTCTTTCCCTTTGCAAGAGCGCGATTGAGGAAAAGATCCTTACCTTCTATTTCATACTTGCCTACCTCAAGAGCGAGGAGGTCATTCTGAGCGATATATTCTGCAACCTTTCCGAACAATGGATTGAGCGCTGCATACTTGCCCAAATTTTCGATTACATCTACAATCATAGTATATCCTTTAGTTTGGTTAATAATTCTTCATGTATAAAACCATTTGTGGCAGCGAGTTGCTCTCCGGTTTGCCAAAGGTCGCCACCAGAGTAGTCCGTCACCTTGCCACCCGCATTCTTAAGGATGATTCCTCCTGCGGTCACATCCCATGGCTTGAGATGCGATTCGATATATGCATCAAAGCGTCCGCAAGCCACGTAGCAGAGTTCTGTTTCTGCCGAACCGAGGTTGCGAATGCTTATGCTATTTCCATAAAGAGTATTGATAAGGGCCATTGCACGAGGTTTCCAATGGTCAACATCGTAAGGGTAGCCGATGCAGATGAAAGCATCATTCACTTCCTCTGCCTTTCCCACCTTAATCTCTTTTCCGTTCATATAAGATGGTTTGCCCTTGCAAGTGTAGAACAATTCATCGCCTACCACTTCGTAAACCACACCGACCAGAATCTCCTCCTCGTTTCTCAAAGCGATGGCAACGCAATAAGGTGCCATATCATGAACAAAGTTGGAAGTTCCATCGAGAGGGTCGACAACCCATGTGAGTTTGGAGTTGAAAGTTGAAAGTTGAGAGTTGAAAGTAGTTGAATGTTGAGAGTTTGGAGTTGAGAGGGTATCTACCTTAGCCGTTCCTTCTTCAGTAACAAAACCAGCCTCAGGCACAATACGCTTCAATCCACTTACGATAAGACGCTCAGTCTCCTTGTCCACATAACTGACATAGTCGTGAGCACCTTTAGCCTCAACCTTCGAGAGGTCGAAACTCTTCCTTTGTTCCTTGATGAACGAACCAGCCTCTTTCGCCAAGTTCATCACATCAGACATTATGTCGTACAAAGCTTTCATACTTATTTAATAAAGCTAAAGCTACGTCATCAAATCAATTACTGAACCACCTTGCCTCGGCTATAAATTCCTTTACGCAAGATGTTGCCGTTGCGGTCTTTCTCAACAAACGAACCGTCCTTCACGTCATCAACATACGAGCCCTCAAAGCGAATGCCTTCAGCAGTTTCTTCAACGCCCTTGCCGTTCTTCATATTGTTCTTGAAATGGCCCTTGAACTTAGTACCATCTGCAAGACGGAGGATACCTTCGCCACTCATTTCGCCCGCTGCCCATTCACCTTCGTAGACATCACCATTAGCACTAACGAACTTGCCTCGGCCATGCTCTTTGTCGTCAATCCACGAACCTTCGTATTTGCTTCCGTCAGGCCATGTATAAACACCCACGCCATCCATAAGACCGTTCTTGAACTGCCCAACATACTTACGTTTGTCAGCAAATGCGAAGATGCCCTGGCCGGTACGCTCACCGTTTTGGTATTCACCTTCATACTTGTCGCCATTCTTGAAAGTATATATGCCACGTCCATGCATCATGTCATCTTTCCATCCGCCCACATACTTGTCACCGTTGGCATAGATGTAGGTGCCCTGGCCATTGCGCATGTCATTTACCATATCACCATTGTAAGTGCTTCCGTCCTTCCAATCAAAGAGTCCTTTGCCATGCTTCTTGTCAGCCTTCCACGTCCCTTTGTAATACACACCGTTTGCCCAAGTGTAAGTGCCCTGACCTTCACGCTTGTCCTGATACCAGTCGCCTTCGTACTTGTCACCGTTGTAATAGTACATTGTACCTTGTCCCTGCTGATAGTCGATGTACCAGAGTCCCTCGTACTTATTGTTGTTGGCAAAGTAATAAGTGCCCTTACCATGTTGATGATCCTGATGCCATGCGCCTTCATACTTCTCACCATCAGTGAAAGTATAAACGCCATAACCCTGACGCTTTCCCTTGACGTATGCGCCCTCGTATGTGTCACCAGTCTTAAAGGTGGTCTTGCCCTTTCCGTTAGGCTTGCCCCCCTCAATTTCGCCATAATAGATGGACTTATCCTTAGGGAACTCGTATGTGCTTATCACCACCTTCTGGGCCGAAGCACTTAAAGAAGAGACAAGGACGAAACCTCCAAATAGCAAATATTTCTTGATATTATAATGTTTTTTCATTCCTTTATTCTATGAATAATTAGTTTGTAGAGTAGTTTTATTGTTTACAAAAGTAACGAAAAACTTTGAATTAGAAAAATGCTTTAAGGTTTATTATGTTTTTTCCATGAAATAAAATGCCCCGACAACACTTTTTAATATGATTTGACCTGAATGCAATGTAAAAAGCACGCCTATTCCCCTTCATGTAACTCTTCGAAAAACTAATGTAACAATACAATAAACATCTATCCACAAAACGTCCTAACTTTGCAAACATAATCAAAAAACATTACTGAATGAAAAAACTTATCCTAACAACCATCCTTGCCGTCTCCGCAACATTAGCACAGGCGGCTACCCAGTTCGTGACATTTGACCATGGCACAAAGACAGCTCTCCGTCTCACCCAGACAGACGACACTATCCGCTATGACCAGAACGATTGGGAAGGCGTGAAAATTGCAATTCGCAACCTTCGCAACGACCTCACCGCAGTTACAGGCAGTTCCCATGCCCCAATCCTCATCGGCACTATAGGAAAAAGCCACATCGCCGCACAATACCCCAAGCAGGTCAAACAACTACAAGGCAAGTGGGAACAGTACATCATCACCACGACCAAAGTCAAGACTCCAAACGGCAAGCGTGACGCCCTCCTCATCCTCGGAAGCGACAAGCGAGGCACCATCTACGGCATCTACGAACTCTCCCGTCAGATTGGCGTTTCGCCTTGGTATTGGATGGCTGACGCACCGATAGCAAAACACCCCAACCTCTACATAAACAAAGGTACATATACCGACGGCGAACCCAAAGTGAAGTACCGCGGCATCTTCATCAACGACGAATGGCCGTCATTCGGCACATGGTGCAATAATCAGTTCGGAGGCATCAATTCCAAAGCCTACTCACGTATTTTCGAATTGCTCCTTCGCCTCAAGGCCAACTACTTCTGGCCTGCTATGTGGGACAGCCGTTTCAACGAGGACGACCCGCTCTCGCCCAAGGTAGCTGACGACATGGGCATCGTGATGGGAACCTCGCACCACGAACCGATGATGCGAGCCCACAAGGAATACACCACACGCCGCAGCGAGGTAGGTCCTTGGGATTATTCACAGAATCCCGAGCGCCTTGACAAGTTCTTCACCGAAGGTATCCAGCATGCCAAGCCATACGAAAACATCATCACCATCGGCATGCGTGGCGACGGCGACGTGGCGATGGGCAAGGGCAACGATGCTGACAACATCAAGACCCTCGGCAACGTAATCGATTCGCAGCGCCGAATAATTTCCGATGTGTATGGCCGTCCTGCAAGCGAACTTCCCCAACTATGGGCAATCTTCACCGAAGTGCAGCGCTACTACGACGCAGGATTCACCGTCCCAGATGACGTCACCCTCCTCTTCTGCGACAACAACTGGGGCTATATCCGCCGCATCGGCCGTGAGGCAGAACGCAAACGCAAGGGTGGTCTCGGTATGTACTACCACATCGACATGAACGGAGGTCCATGGAACGATCGATGGGTCAACACTACTACCGTGCCCAAACTCCGCGAACAACTATACCTCGCCTACTCCACAGGCATCGACCGCATTTGGATCATCAACGTGGGCGACCTAAAGCCCAAGGAGATGCCAATCGACTTCATCATGAACTACGCATGGAATCCAGATGCCATTCGTCCGGGCGACGAGATAAAATATATGCAGAACTTCGCCTCAAGCATCTTCGGTACGGAACATTCAGAGGAGATAGCCGACATTATAGCGAAATACTCCAAATACAACCTCTGGCGTAAGCCCGAAGTGCAGTATCCGGGCATCTTCAATTTCAAGGAAATGCAACAGACCGACTCACTATGGGATGCACTCACAACTCGCGTAGAAGCATTAAGAAGCAAAATATCGGTAGAGGCACAAGACGCTTTCTATCAACTCGTTTACTACCCCGTAATGGGTAGTGCCGGCGTTGCCCGCATTTACAACGAATGCACCCGCGGCGACTCTCTCGCCATCGAACGTCTCATGCTCCGCGACAAGCAGCTCACCGATTATTACAACAAGGAACTCGCACACGGCAAGTGGAACGGCATGATGCTCGACAACCACATAGGCTATACACAATGGAGTATTCCGCAGAAGAATGTGAATCCTATGTCGCTTAAATTTAAGGTGAACCACAACCTGACTGCCGCCGACCGCCCAACCCACGAGTACAGTATCCCCGCATACGAATATAATAATAAGGTGGACACAAAATCGGCCAAATGGCAGTTTCTTCCCGACCTCGGCCGCGGCAAGGGCTGCATGGGAATTGACAACACGCTAGCCAAGAGCGACACAACAGGCAACGGCCCATTCCTCTCGTATGAGGTCAGACTTACCGACGGAAAGGTAGCACTCGGCATCCTTCCCACACAGGACGTCTATCCTGACCGAGGCCTACGTATCGGTGTTAAGATTGACGACGAGCCTATGCAAATCATCGATGCACGCCAAGGTCTACATGATGAATTCCGCGAATACACACAGCAGAATCTCGCCGTATCAAAAGTTCTGAAACCGCTTCCACGTCCGGGCAGCCTCGCCCTCTCGGGGTACTACGAGGGCCGTCGCCAACCACGTCGTGATGAGGTGTTTGACAATATGCGTTGGCTTACGCTCACATTCAACACCGTGCCAGGAACACACACACTTAGCATCATCATGATAGACCCAGAAATTGTCTTAGAGCAACTCGTCATCAATCCTGACAACAATCACTATTCATACTTCGGAGGGTTGGCACTTTAGCCAACCTTCTTTTTTTCAAGCATAAAAATAACTCTGAAAGAAATAGAAATGAAAACATTTAGAAGATATATGCAAAACTTCCAAATGATTTGACCTGGCTACCCAAGAGATTTCCCCTGTCCTCCTAATCATTCGCAATTAGTTAATATCCAACACATAAAAAACCATCAGAATCTCAATCCTATGTTGAACTGTGCATCTGCTTCACGATTGTTGATGCGGGTGTCGGCATTGTTGCGATAGAGATATTGGCGATAGTTCATGAGAAAATTGAAGAGATAGCGATCGAAACTATAACTCAATGCTATACGACCGAAACAATTGAATACAAAGCGACTACGACCATTATCAACCGCATCGTAATAATGCGTGTCGTATGCCTTCCAACGGTCGCGCTCGTTTGCTATCTGATTGGCTGCAATAGCCGGATCGGGAGAGGTTCCCGCATAGGCATAAGGGTCGGAATAGTTGTAGTTCTTATGCACAAGATGGTTCCAAAGCGAAATCATCGGAATAAAGGAAACATGCAAGCACATTCGACCATTGAGCAACGACCAATTGTATCCATAACCAGGACCAATGGAGAGTTTCCAATTGCGGAATGTGTCACGATCATAATTGAAGAGTTCGGTCGCACCAAATCGGCTCTGATAATAGTTTGCCATCAAGAAAAGGCTACCAGCACTTCGCTTCTGAACCATATCGCCATAAGCGGCGGCAGCAAGCGAGAACTTCTTGTTGTTGAACACATAATAACCTTCGGCATAGAAAATCTTCAAGTCAATTCGACCCGCCTCAATCTTGCTCTTTTGATGTTCGACAAGACTTGTAGTTTTCTCTTGCTCATTCATTTCCCATTGGTCAAGTGCTTGGTTATAAGCATTATCAAGCACACCCGCCATTCGGTTGATGGACTTGTAGCGAACTCGTGCTCCCCACACCGAACCATTCTTTGCAAGTCCGACCGAAAGGGAATACTTATTACGGATAGGGATAGGAATCTCAACCGCTATTCCTCTCCAGTCGATGCCAAGTTCCACCTCACTCTGGTACGTGTGCATATCAGCATTCACATACTTATATTTATCGAAATTGGCTGGTTTATATTTGGCATCGTATGGTATCTTGTCATCATCCACAAGCACAGGGAAGTACATATCGTGCTGTTGGAAATAGCCGTAATAACCGAGATAAACCATTCGGTCGAGTTTCTGCTTACGGATATAATTGGTATCAACTCCCTCCTCTTGCCAACTGTTCACAAGATCATCCGCCTTCTTCAATGCCTTCCCCACTCCATGATCCCAAAACGAGCGTCTCTCCTCCTGAGCAGATGCCGGGAGGAGAAACAACATGAAGAGTATTATCGAAAGAATTCTACGCATTAAGATGCCAAAGCGAATGAAGCTTGAATATGAAGTTTTTTTGGGGTAATATGAAAATATCAGAACAGGTTTGGTTTGCGCGAACGAGCCTCTTCGAGCGAAAGGACATCTTGCTTTTGCTCATCCTTGTCGTCACGAAGCGAAGAGTATTTTGCCTCGAGTTCGCCAACGTATTCATTTCTTGTTTCTGGATTTAGGATTCGGGCTGAAGCAAGAACATTCTGAGCGGCATCCTTCATCCAAAGAACTGGCCCTGAATAGACTGGAGCAATCTTAAGAGCGGTATGGAGTTCGGATGTGGTTGCTCCTCCAATCATGATTGGAATGTTCA
>DCIW01000074.1 GCA_002317225.1 Prevotellaceae bacterium UBA1716
TAAGTACGAGTGGAACGACCTGCCTTTGCTTGGTTTTGGAACACACACTTCTTTGCATCAAAGACCGTATGACCTTGCGAACCCCATCCCCACATACCATCAGGATTCTTGTCTTCGTTCTTGCCTGTTGAATCGCCACAAAGGAATACCATTGGTTTGCCTTTCTCACGCTTTTGGTCACAACGCTTTGGAGTGACACGGTTGTTCATGAAAGACTTGAGGCGAACGAGTTGAGGATCATTGCTTGCAGCAACACCTTCTGCTGCCGAACGGGCATTCATCATCGCTCCGAAAGCAGACGAATGAATCTTGTCGAGGTAGAAATGGTAGTCAGTCTTCCAAGGACCGTACTGCTCAAGTTTCTTGGCAGATATATCGTTGAGATCGATTACAGGGACACACATTTCTTTTCCGATAGCGAAGATTGCGGGAGTGAAATCGGTGAGTTTTCTTTGTACCGTCTTATTATCGCTTTCGTATGCATTGCGAGGGGTGAGAGTGAAGAGGATTGGTATGCCTCCCTTTGCACGTACATCGTTGATAAACATGCGGGTATAGTCGCCAAAGGTATAGACAGTCTCTTGCTTCTTGGTTATTTTGTTGAAGATAGAGATGGAGTCATGCTTGATGGAGAGTTTGCCGTCGGGACGATAGGAAGAACGGGCACGGATAGAGTCGATTGGGCCATTATCGTTGTGTCCGAGTTCGAGGAAAACATAATCTCCCGGGCGAATTGCTTCGCGAATTGGTGTCCAAAGGGTATTGTAGAAGGTACGAGGAGAAGTGCCTCCAAGGGCTTGGTTCTCAACGGTTATCTTTTCTGCATCATAATATTCGTGAGCATAGAATCCCCAACCCCATTGGCCATTATCGCCATTGCCACGGGTTCCTGTACGCATAGTCGAATTGCCTACAAGGAAGAGGACTGGATTATTGCCCTTGCGACTGCTTCCAGGGACAGGGCGTGCTTGGTTTGCAATATCGAGAGAGTCGGCTGTCAGATCGCGTACTCCATTGATATCGAGCCAGATCTCACCTTTTTCATTTTGGGCGAAAGAGTGGGAAGTGAAAAGTGAAAAGAGAATAGTTACTGTTAGAGTTAATAGACGGTGCATAATAGTTAGGTATGTAATAATAATTAGTCAATTAGATGGACGCGTTTGAGTTCGCTTTCGAAGTTTGGAGTAAAGACATCCTTGCCGAGATTTTCCTTTATCTCTTCAACGGACCAGAAGCGACCGCCATCTGTTTCAGCAGAAGGGGTGATAGGGCCATCGTAGATTGTTTTGTGGACAAAGACGAGTTCCTTTTCGCGAGCAGATTCGAAGACGTACTTCTCGATTCGTTCTGGGGTGAAGTCGGTGATACCAAGTTCTTCTTCAACCTCACGCTTCAAAGCTTGTTCCACGTTTTCTCCAAGGTCGATATGGCCGCCTACAGCTGTGTCCCACTTGTTTGGTTGGATATCTTTCCATGCAGGACGCTTTTGAAGGTAGAGTTCGCCTTTGGAATTGAAGACATGGAGATGAACTACGGGATGAAGGAGTTTGCTGCCCGAATGGCATTCGCCTCGAGTAGCGGCAGAGATGATATTGCCCTCTTCGTCGACGATAGGGAACATCTCTTGGGAGTTATCTTGTTGGGTTGCAATCATCTTATCATTTACCATTTAAGTATTTACCATTTACCATTTGGGCTTGCGCTTGGAACGGGGGCTATGGGATGAGTAATGAGGAGTCGCCGTAGGAGAGGAAACGGAAGTCGTGAGCGAGGGCATAGTCGTAGATCTTGTGCCAATCGCCTTGGAGGAAGGCGGAGACGAGGAGCAAGAGGGTGGACTGTGGTTGGTGGAAATTGGTCACCATGAGTTTCACGATGTGGTATTGGTAGCCGGGGGCGATGATGATTTGGGTTGATGATTGGAGGACGTCGAGGTTATGCTTTTCCATATAGGCAAGAAGACCATTGAGGGCATCAACCGTAGGAATTGACTCTGTTTCGTAAGGAGTCCATTGAGGAATATGGAGATCTTCTTCACCATTCAAGGCACGAATACCCATATAGTAAAGGCTTTCGAGAGTGCGAACAGAGGTAGTGCCTACAGCGATTGCTTCACCGTTGTGGGCGATAAGCTTTTCGATTGTTTGCTTGCGAACAGCAATATGTTCGGTGTGCATGTCGTGACCACCAATCTCTTCGCTCTTGACTGGTTTGAAGGTACCTGCACCAACGTGGAGAGTCACTTCTTCGCGGTCAATTCCGTGCTTGTCAACATCAGCAAGAACCTCGGGAGTGAAGTGGAGTCCTGCGGTAGGAGCAGCTACAGAACCTTTAATCTTGGAATAGACAGTTTGGTAAGTCTTGAGGTCACTTTCTTCGGTCTTGCGATTGAGGTAAGGAGGGATTGGGAGTTCGCCTGTTGCTTCAATCAATTCGGACCATGCAACATCACCATCCCACTCGAAAAGAATCTCCTGACTTGTGCCATGAGTGCCTATGCGAGTAGCTGAGAGTTGTACCTTCTTGCCACCAACTTCGATGTCTTGATATAAGGAACCGTTCTTCCATTTTTTGGAGTTGCCTACCAAGCAATACCAGTTGCACTTTTCCTTTGTGGCAAAGTTCTCTTGGTATTCGGCAGGGAAGGATGGTTCGAGCAGGAAGATCTCAATCAAGGCTCCTGATTCCTTGTGGAAATGGAGGCGGGCACGAATCACCTTGGTGTTGTTGAATACCATCAAGGCGTTCGTTGGGAGGTAGTTGGGGATATTTTTGAAGATATCTTGTGAAACCTCACCATGATTGTAGATGAGGAGTTTGCTCTCATCACGTTTTGGGAGAGGATATTTGGCTATTCGCTCGTCGGGGAGAGGATAGTTGTAGTCGGATATGTGGATGTTTTTGGGGTTGTTCATTGTTGGGGGGACGCCGAAATCGGCGAGGGTAAGTAATCTAAATCGGCGAGGGGGGTTAGTATTTCTTGGTGTATTGCTTAGACCAGTCGATCTTGTCGACACTCTGGGCTACAGGGACGTGAGGGATTTCGGAACCTTGCTTGACGAGGACGATGATTTCGATGTCGCCGGCTTCGATGGTGTGATAACCTGGAGAGTAGGTCTTGCCAGTCTGGTAGTCAACCCAGTTGTTGCCTTGTGGGAGATAGACGATGCGGGAGTTGCCATCTTCAACGAGAGGAGCAACGAGCATATCAGAACCAAACATGTATTCGTCTTCGATAGTCCAAGCACCTGGGTCGTTAGGGTATTCGAGAAGGAGAGCACGCTGCATTGGCCAACCATTGGCACAGCAAATCTTAGCTTGATCAACAATGTAAGGCATAAGCTGGTACTTCATCTCGGCACACTTACGGTAGTAGTTGACGAAGTCTTCGTTGTAAAGCCAAGCCTCAGTATCAACACCATGAGCACGAGAATGAGAAGTAAAGAAGCCGTATGGTACCCAACGACGATAGAGTTTCTCAGGACTCTTAGTCACGAAACCACCCATATCGTTGCTCCAGAATGAGAAACCACTCATACCGAATGAAAGTCCACCGCGAATATCACCGATAAGACCTGTGTTGGTAGTTGCAGCATCACCACCCCAATGGAGAGGATAACGCTGAGAACCAGCCCAAGCAGAACGAGCCCAGATGATGCCTTCACCATTGTTGGTTTGTTTGATGATATCGTAGGCTGCTTTGTTGTAGCGAACAGGGTAGAGGTTGTGCTCGTAGAGACCTGTGCGGCCATTGTGGTAGACACCATTGAAGTAAGGGGCTGCTTCGCCGAAGTCGGCTTTGATGACACCTACACCTTGCTTGAGAAGACCTGCGAGCTTGTCTTGATACCAAGTTACGGTAGCAGGATTGGTGAAGTCGAGGACTGCATCCTCAACAGGGAGTTGTCCCTTGCCATTGAGCACACAAAGCTTCTTGTCAACGAGTTCGTTAAAGTACTTATTCTTTGGAGTGAAGTAAGTGAGTTGCCAGAGACAAACATGGAAACCGTCCTTCTTCATCTGCGAAAGCATCTTAGTTGGGTTCTTGAAACGATCCTTAGCAAACTGATAGTCGCATTGCCAATCTACACCAAACCAACCAGTATCAAAGTGAATCACATCAGTAGGAATCTTCAAGTCGCGAAGTTTCTTACATACTTCAAGACCTTCATCCTGAGAGAAGTAAGTGATACGGCTCTGCCATGTACCGAAAGACCAAAGAGGTGGCATTTCAGGACGACCTACGAGTGCTGTATATTCAGAAAGGATATCCTTAGGTTCGCCGAAGAAGATGAAAAAGTCCATTTCCTCATCAGCCATGAAGAGTTTGTTGGCACCTATGTAAGACTGACCGAAGTCGCAAGTCACAGGAGCAGATGTATGCATGAAGATACCATAGCCCTTGTTCGAGAAGAAGAAAGGAATAGGCTTGTACATGTCAGGAGTTTCAGGACCCTGAGGGTCAACAACGGTGAGGTTTACCTTCTGACCAACCTTATTGAGAGAAGTGAACGACTCGCCACAACCAAAGATCTTCTCAGATGGAGAAAGAGAGAATACAGGATTGATGGCACGAGAGTTGTCCGAACCACGCTTCATAAACATGAATGGTGGCACTTTGACCTGAGTAGAGTCGTTGTCGCTCCAAGTGCGGGTGTGGGTGAGTTCTTTGCCGTTCTTGTCTTTGATGACGATGCGCCAAGGGTATTTGTTGATGGTGATGGAGCCTTGAGGGGAAGAATAGACTACGGATGAAGAGGTTGCTGACTTCTTCCACTGGGAGGAACCATCAGCAGGCTTGCCAACGAGCATCACTTCATCCGAATAATCATCCTTAGGAACGATTGGAGATGTGTAGACACGAATACGGACAGTACGCTCGTTGACTGGTTCGAGAGAGAACTGAAGTTCTGGGTCGTTGTCGTATGCAGTATTTGGGAAGTCAAGCATCTGGAGAGGCTGGTGCAAGTAGGTATTTGCATTGAAAGCCTGACGAGGCATAAGTTGCTGGCGCTTCCACTTGAGAGTGCCCTTACCTGTTGTAGTATCAAAATTTACGAGACTGTCAGCAAAGAAATAGATGTTGCTGAAGTCGGAGAATTGCTGAGACACATCGATAGACTGTCCCTGAAGGTATTGGATGCCGTTGTTAGTAGTTAGTTGGGCTGAAGCAGAAGCAGTACACATCATAAGTGCTGCAGAAGCCAAGCCTTTGAGAATATTCTTTCCTTTCATATGAATTATAAATTATTAAGTAGGTATTCAAAATTATTTATATATATCTTTGTAGGTGTAATTTTACATTTTAATCATCTCTTTGGCGCATCTTTCTTCTTCAGTATCAGTCACTATGCCCGCATAGCTCCTTCTACTGAAAAAAGAAACCTGCATCCAAATAGATTGATTCAAATATAAAAATAATTATGAACACCTACTTATCAGATTAGCTTTTATGGTGCAAAGTTACAAAAAAAAATGGTTTATAGGGTCTTTTTGATTTTATTTGTCTAAATTTGCAAAGAAAATCGAGTTTGATTGATAGGTTTGAATGATAATAGACTAACAAGTTATAAGGTTATAGAAAAAAATGGAAGACGAAAAGTTCATGCAACAAGCACTTGTCGAAGCACGCAAGGCATTGGCACAAGACGAAATACCAATTGGTGCGGTCGTGGTGGCGGGCGGTGTCATCATCGGTCGTGGGCATAATCTCACAGAGACCCTTCATGATGTGACTGCCCATGCCGAAATGCAAGCGATTACGGCTGCCGAGGAGTATTTGGGAGGGAAATATCTTGACAAATGCACTCTTTATGTAACGGTTGAACCTTGTATTATGTGTGCAGGAGCAATTGGTTGGAGTCAATGTGGAAGAATCGTGTTTGGAGCAAGTGACCCAAAACGTGGCTATCAGACTTATGCACCTAAGGCGTTTCATCCAAAGGCACAAACCGTTGGTGGTGTGCTTGAAGAGGAATGCAGTAAGCTCATGAAGGACTTCTTCAAGAGCAAACGTTGACAGAGGTAGCTAAGGTTTGCTCCTTACTGCGTTCGTAATTGTTCGGTTAAATCGAACTATATACAACACTCCCGCTATTGTGAGTCCAAATGGAAAACTCCACCAGACGCCTACTGCTCCACCTCCCATTTTGAACGCAAAGAAGTATGCTAAAGGCACAGAAACCAATGCATAAGCGATAAAAGCGAAGAGCATAAGGTACTTTACATCTTCAATGGCACGCAGGCAGTTGGCATAAATAGTCTGCATGCAGTCGCCCATCTGATAGCAAGCGAACGCAGGAAGAAGGGAGATGAACAATGCCGCCACTTCTGCACTCGTAGTAAAGATGCCTGCAATCTGCGAACTGAAAAGGCAAATAGGCACAACAACTATGACCGCAGAAACAAATGACATAAAGAGGGCTGTGCGAGCAGTTGCCTTCACCTCGTCCCATTCGCCTTGACCACGATAATATGCTATTCTAATCGCTGCAGCAGCACCTATTCCATAATATATCATGAAGCCGAATGTGCTTACCGTACACATCACCTGATGGGCAGCAAGTGCTGATGCTCCAATCCATCCCATAAACAAGGCACAGACATTAAAACTGCCCGCTTCAAGGCACAATTGCACGCTAATTGGAATGCCTAATTTCGTAAGTCGGAAAGCATCACGAAATGTCCAATCACCTTTATATTTAGCAAGATAGGAGTTTTTCTTTCGATAAAAGAGAAGGACAAGCATCATCATCACACGAGAGAGAAGTGTTGCAAGGCCTGCACCCACGAGTCCAAGTTCGGGACAACCTAATTTACCAAAAATAAGCACATAGTTCAATATCACATTCACCACATTTCCCCCAAGCATCACCCACATAGGAGTCTTCGTGTCGCCCGTAGCATCAAAGCATTGTTTGAGGGCATTGAAGACTGCAAGAAAAGGCAACGAACAGAGAAGAATAATGAAATAAGGTTTGATAAGAGGCATCAAATCTTGAGGTTGGCCGAGTCGTTCGATATTAATATAAAGTAGAAGGAGCAAAGCAACCACAAACAGACTTGCAATGAAATTGACCAAAATGCTGCTTCGACGAGCCTGAACAACATTATCATAGTCTCCCCTACTGAAGTAATCTCCCACCACCGGAGTGGAAGCATACGAAATACCAAGCAGGAAATATATAACCAAGTTGAACACATTATTCACAAAACCAGCAGCGGACAGCTCGGGAGTCCCGTACTGTCCGACCATTATTGTATCTGCCCACCCCTGCAAGATTGAACCGAGTTGGGCTATTACAATTGGCAATGCTAATGATGCAATCGCTGTCGCTCGATTATTGAGCATTCTCATCCAAATAACTATCCTTAAATCCTAAGAAATAGAGCACACCATCAAGACCGATAGTGTTGATACTCTGGCGAGCATTTGCAACCACACGAGGCTTTGCATGGAAGGCAATTCCAAGACCTGCTTCGGAGAGCATTGGGAGGTCGTTGGCACCATCACCAACGGCGATAGTCTGCTGAAGGTCAACCTTTTCCACTTGAGCGATGAGTTTGAGGAGTTCTGCTTTTCGTTTTCCATCCACAATCTCGCCCTTATAGTTTCCTGTGAGTTTGCCATCCTCATCAATCTCGAGTTCGTTAGCATAAACATAGTCTATACCATACTTCTTCTGGATATATTCGCCAAAGAATGTGAAACCACCCGAAAGGATTGCAATCTTATATCCATACTTCTTCAATACATACATCAAGCGGTCGATACCCTCTGTGAATGGCATATTCTCCGCAATCTCACGCATCACGCTGACATCAAGTCCCTTGAGAAGTTTGCATCGCTTAGTAAACGATTCCTTGAAGTCTATCTCACCTCGCATAGCACTTGCCGTGATAGCAGCCACCTGATCGTACACACCATGCTTGCGAGCAAGTTCGTCGATACACTCCTCCTGAATAAGCGTAGAATCCATATCGAAACAGATAAGTCGACGCATACGACGATACATATTATCACGCTGGAACGAACAGTCAATCTCCATCTCGCTCGACATCTTAAGTAACTCAGCATGAAGCTGTTGCCTATCTTTTGGAGTGCCACGAACCGAGAACTGAATACAAGCTCGAGTCTTCTCCTTTGGGTGCTGAATACTTGCACGACCAGTAAGACGTTTGATACCATCGATATTGAGTCCTTGATCAGCAATCAACTTGCTTATAGCCCAAATCTGTCGAGCCTCAACACGACGACCCAACACCGTAAGCATATAGCGGTTCTTGCCCTGACGACTCACCCAATTCTCGTATTCTTCCATCGAGATAGGATAGAACTTGATGTTCACATTGAGTTCGCTTGCCTTGAAGAGCAATTCCTTCATCACCTGTCCCGAATGCGGTTCATCAACACGAATAAGTATACCAAGACTGAGCGTAGAATGGATGTCAGCCTGACCTATATCTTGAATATTCGCATCGTATCGAGCCAAAATTTCCATGATGCTTGCAGTAAGACCAGGACGGTCCTCACCTGTGATTCGAAGAAGTATAAGTTCTTCTTTTATGCTATCATTTATTTCCATGTGTATTCTATGCAATTGATTGTTTCGGTTTGAGAATCTTCTTTTATCGATGCAAATGTAATAAATACTTTTATATTGACCAAATTTTAGTAGGCTTAGAGTGTTTTTTTCATGCCTTTGCTAACTAATTGTCAAAATGCTTTTGCGATTTAATCCTTTTTAACTACATTTGCACAATAATTAACTAATGTACGCGCGCACCTTTATGTCAAAAAGAAAACTTATCACCTTTTTGGTAACAGTATTTATTGTTGCCGATTGTTTTGCGTGGGGTCAGGTTGGACA